>NZ_JBHYKG010000494.1:0-4131 GCF_042741245.1 Kitasatospora sp. NPDC058965 | reverse complement strand
GGCAGCAGGGTCTCCACCGCCGTCGGCACCACCCCCAGGGCGTACGGCCAGCTCTCCTTGCGCTCGACCACGGCCAGCGCCTCGCCCACCGCCCGCCACGCGCCGTCCGCGTCGTCCCGGGCGAGCCGCAGCCGGGCCAGCCCGGCCGCCGCACCGACCGAGAGCATCTGCTTGCGGTCCGTTTCCCACACCCGCGCGAAGCAGGCGGCGGCCTGGGCCGAGCGGCCCCGCGCAGCGGCGGTGATGCCCTGCGCCGTGCCCAGCAGCGTCCCGTCGGTCAGCGGGCTGTCGGGGTACCGCGCCCGGTACGCCGTCAACTCCCGGTCCCAGTCGGCCCAGCGCCCGGCCGCCCAGCCGAACAGCAGCCGGTAGGCCTCGCAGTACATCACCAGCACCGGGACGTTCCCGCGCTGCCCGTGCGCCACCGCCTGCTCGTTCAACTCGGCCGCGCGCCGGTCGAGTCCGACGCAGAACGCGGCCTCGGCGACGTTGGAGAGGACCACCGCGTTGGAGCGCAGCACCCCGGGGTCCTGCCCGGCGCCCCCGGGCGGCTCGGCCAGCAGCGCGGCGAGCAGCTCCGGCACCCGGGGGTCGGCGGCGCACGCCAGCGAGGTGACGTGGTTGGCGCCCACCACCGCCCGGGCCGCCGGGTCGGTGATCCGGCTCAACGCGTCCATCGCGCGCCGCATCCAGACCCGCTGCTCGGCGGCGGTGGACTCGCCGGTGTCGGAGAGCGCCAGGCTGGACAGGATCCGGGCCGCCTTGGCCGGGTTCTGCTCCTCCAGTTCCTGCGCGGCCAGCTCCAGTTCGGCCCACCCCGCACTGTCGCCGAGCTTGTTGATCAGCACCTCGGCCAGGTGCGAGCGGATCTCGCCGCGGGCGACCGCGGGCAACCCGGGGGTGGCGAGCAGCCGGCGCACCGACTCGGCGTCGTCCAGCAGCACGGTGCCGTCCCGTAGGATCTTCGACAGGACCAGCGCCGTGCGGCCCAACCGCTCGGCCGACAGCCCGGGGTGCTCCAGGATCTGCCACAGCAGCGTCGCCGCCGTCCCCAGGTCGCCGACCGCGAGCGCCTGGTCGGCGGCGGCCTGCGCGTGCGGCAGCCAGGCCTCCTGATCGCCGAGCGCGCGGGTGTGGTGCGCGATCTGGACGAGCGGCGGCGGCTGCCGCTCGCCCAGCAGGCGCAGGACACGGCGGTGCAGGCGGGTCCGGATGGGCCCGGGCAGGTCGTCGTAGACGGCCCGGCGGGCGAGTGCGTGCGAGAAGCCGTACGCGTCCGGCCCGTGCTCGACCAGCACCGAGGCCGCCAGCACCTCCAGCAGGGCCGCCTCGCCCTGCTGCTCCGTCAGACCGGCGGCCGCGGTCAGCAGGTCCTCCCCGGCGGGCACGGCCAGCACCGCGGCGGCGTTGACCAGCGCGGCGCCCTCGGCGGACAGCCGACCGGTCCGCTCGGTGAGCACCTCGCGCAGGCTGCGCGGCACCCCGAGCAGGTCGGGCCGGGCCGCGGTGCCCGGCTCGGCCAGCGTGATCAGGTCCTCCTCGATGATCAGCGGCAGGCCCGCACTGCGTTCGTACAGGGCCCCCACCAGTGCGGGGGTGGCCCCGGCCCCGAGTGCCGAGTGGGCGATCCGGGCGAGCGCCTCGGGGCCAAGCCGGGTGAGCACGACATCGGTGCCACCGGTGCCGGGCGGGCGACGGAAGGCGCTGCCGAGCAGGGGGCCGCGCTGGTCCTCGGACCGGTAGGTGAGCAGCAGCGCGGTGTCGGCGGGCAGGTCCTGGGCGAGGAGCAGCAGCAACTCCCGGGTCACCTCGTCGGCCCAGTGCACGTCCTCCACCACCAGGACGGCCGGGGCCACCGCGCGCAGCAGGGCCCGCACGCCCTCGGCGGTGCGGTACCGCGGGGCGGCGGGGCCGGAGTCCTCGGGCAGCGGGGAGGGCAGGCGGTCGGCCAGGCCCGGCAGCAGCGGGGTCAACGCGCCGGCGGCCGGGTCGATCGCGCTCCGCTCGGCGGGAAGGCGGTCGCCGAGCTTGCGCAGGGCGTCGATCACCGGTCCGTAGGCGAGCGGTTCGCGCAACGGGTGGCAACCGCCGCCGGCGACCGCGACACCCGCCGCGCGCAGCCTGGTGGCGGCCTCGGCGACCAGCCGGGACTTGCCGATCCCCGCCTCGCCCTCGACCAGCACCACCGCGGGGCGGGCGGTGAGTGCGTCGAGGACGGCGGCGAGTTCCCGTTCCCGGCCCGCGAAGGCGAAGCCGCGTCCGCCCCCGGGTCGCCGGTCGTCGCTCCGGTCGAGTGCCGTCATGCCAGGCTCCTGGTTCCTGCCCGTGGGATCGGCCACCGTTGTGGGCTCAACGGTACGCCGTACCGATCCGCCCGGTCGGGAGCGGTTGAGCGGCTCCGATCGGCACATCAAACAGCAATCACCATATTTGATCAAGATCTCACGCGGCGACGACACCGTCTTCGCCCCGGACATCCGATCACCGGCCCCTCGCGCGTGCCCCCTCCCCGGCCGCTCCGGCTCCGCACCGGCCCGACCCTCGGCTCAGCCGGCCGCCCGCCGCAGCCAGTCCGTGACGCCCGCGATGTGCGCCGTCGCCCGGGCCTGCGCGGTGGCCACGTCGTGGTGGGCCAGCGACTCGACGATCGCCCGGTGCTCGGCCATCGTCCGCTCCACCGCGCCCTCCTGGGTCAGCCCGCGCCAGACCCGGGCCCGCGCGGTGCGCTGGGAGAGCGAGTCCAGCAGCGAGGCCATCACGGTGTTGCCGGCCGCCGCCGCGATCCGGCGGTGGAACTCCAGGTCGTTGGCGACCAGTTCCTCGACCGTCGGCTCCGCACTCAACCCGTCGAGCAGCTCGGTCATGCCGGCCACCTGCTCGTCGGTCATCCGCTGCGCGGCCAGCCCGGCCACCGCCGACTCCAGCACCGCCCGGACCTGGAACAGTTCCAGCAGCGACTCGTCCTGGTGCAGGTCGACGATGAAGGTGAGCGTCTCCAGCAGGTCCGGGGCGGCCAGGCTGCTGACGTACGTCCCGTCCCCCTGCCGGACCACCAGCACGTTCAGCAGCGACAGCGCCTTGACCGCCTCGCGCAACGAGTTCCGCGACAGCCCCAGTTCCGCCGCCAGCACCGGCTCCTTGGGCAGCCGGTCACCCGGCTTCAGCTGGCCGGAGAGGATCATCGACTTGATCTTCTCGATGGCCTCGTCCGTGACGGCCACGTCAGCGCCTCCCACACAAGTCCGATGTCTGGACCAAGTATGGCCCGTCGGACTCACCCCGGACCAACCACCGCCCCACCCGTCACAGCCCCGCGGGATCCAGGGCGTCCGGGCCACCGGCTTGCTCGGCACGGGCGGGGGCTGCCCGACAGCGCAGCGCCGATCCCGCCTCAGGCGCCCCCGCCCGCCAGGGCGACCAGCACGCCCAGGGCCCCCGCACCGAGCAGGGCGCTGACCACACCGCGCTTCGCCGCCAGCAGCCAGAGCGCGGCGGCGGCCAGGACGGCGTACTGCCAGCCGTGCTGCAGGGCGAGGGCGAGCGGGATCGCGGAGCCGGCGATGGCGCCGATCACGGCTGGGCCGGCACCGGTGAAGAACCCCTGCACCCGGGCGCTGGCACGGATCGCGTCGAACCGGGGACCGCCGAGGATCACGAACAGGAACGAGGGGGCGAAGGCCACCGCCGCCGCGAGCAGGCCGCCCGGGACGCCGGCTGCCGCGTACCCGACCACCGAGACGGTCTGCACCACGGGCCCCGGGGTGACCTGGCCGAGCGCGACGGCGTTGAGGAACTGACCGTCCGTCATCCAGTGGTAGTGGTGCACGGCGTCCGCCTGCATCAGCGGGATGATCACGAACCCGCCCCCGTACGACAGCGCCCCCACCTTGAAGGCGACCCAGGCGAGCGCGAGCAGCCCACCGGTCGCGGCCGAGCGGGTGAGCGCGAGCGGCACGGCACCGACCCGGCCCGGACGGACGGCGCGGGCCGGACGGCTCCGCAGCCCGCTCTCCAGCAACCCCGCGAGCAGCAGCACCAGCACCAGCCACGGCCCGACCAGCGCCGCGGCCGCGCCGCCCGCGGCCAGGTAGGCGAGCCACCGCCCCCGCGCCGCCCGCCCCGCCCCGGCCC
>NZ_JBHYKG010000493.1:0-4160 GCF_042741245.1 Kitasatospora sp. NPDC058965 | reverse complement strand
GACACGGGTTCAGTGGTCGTAGCTCATGGCGAACCCTCCTCTCCTGGCTGGTCGGATCGGTCGGAGCGGTTACCGGTCGAAGGCGACCGGGAACACGTCCAGGCTGCGCACGGTCGCCGTCTGACGACGCGTCGCCGTGCCCGCCGGCCGCAGCCGCTGCGGGGCGGCCAGCAGGCAGACGATCAGCTCCCGGATGGCAACCTGGCCGAACATGGCCCCCACGCAGGCGTGCGTTCCCCAGCCGAAGCCCAGGTGTCGGTTGGGCGTGCGGTCCAGGACGAGCTCGTCCGGACGGGGGAACTCGCGGGGGTCTCGGTTGGCCGCGGCCAGCAGCGTCAGCACGATCTGGCCGGGCTCGATGGTGGTCCCGTGGATCTCGGTGGTGCGGGTGGCGACCCGGCTGGTGCCCTGGGCCGGTCCGTCGTAGCGGACCAGCTCGTCGACACCGGTGCGCAGCAGCCGCTCGTCGCGCAGCCGCTCCAGGGCGTCGGGGTGGCGCAGCAGGGTCAGCGCGACGTTGCCGGCGGTGGCGAAGACGGTCCCGTAGCTGGCGTTGAACATCATGCCGGTGCTGTTGCTGATGTAGTGCATCGGCATGCCGGCCCTGGCGGCGCGGTCCTTGATGTCCTTCAGGACGCCCGGCTGCTCGTCGCCGGCGAACCACTCCTCGGCCAGCGCGTTCAGCCTGGTGCGGGCCAGGTCGCCCTGCTCGATGTTGGCCGGCTTCAGTCCCGCGTCCATCCGCTGGGCAATTCCCTCGGATATGTCGGAATAGAGGTCGGGATCGGGTTCCGGAACACCGAGGAGGTCGGCGGTGATCGACAGCGCCACCGGTCCGGCGACGTCGCGCATCCAGTCGAAGGAATCCTGTTCGGCGAGTTTCCGGAACAGTTCCTGAATGCGCGCCCGGGCCCGTTCGCCGACCGCGTCCAGGTCCTGCGACCGGAATGCGTTCATGATCAGGCTGCGCAGCGGGGCCTGGTCCGGCGGGTCCAGCGTCTGCAGGCTCTGCCGGAACTCGGGGATCTCCTCCCCGACCCGGCGCCGGTCCCGGGCGAACAGCTCGTGGTTGCGCAGCACGTCACGGCAGTCCCGGTAGCGCGTCACCACCCAGGACTTCATGCCCTCGTGCCAGAAGATCGGGTACTGCTCCCGCAGCTCGGCGTAGTGCGGGTACGGATCCTCCAGCATGGCCGGATCCAGTGGATCGTAATGTGGCGCCATCGTTTCGTGCCCCTACGGTTCGCTTCGCGCGCCAGGCAACGCGAAAAGGACGGAGAGCGACGGTGGCTGCCACCGCGCCTTTGGTACTCGCTTCGCATGGGGACTGCTGCGGGAATGAATTTAGTCAGCTGCCATGTACCGGGCAAGGCCCTGCCGTGCAGTTAGGGGTGGGTGCGAAATTGGTGCGTCCTCGTCCCGTTAGGCCCGAATTGACAGGTTCTTCGACGAACTGACACGTATATCGGGGGCGGGGCCGGTGCCTGCGGGCACGCGTGTGACGGCGGCGAACGCCTGGGGCTGGTGCGGCGACCCCACCACCCCCTATACCGGGTCTATACCGGGGGGCGATCGAGGCCGGTCCTTCGGCGGGACCGGGCGCGCGGCGCGGCACGCCGGGCCGGTCCGGGCGGAGCGCGGGTACCCGAGCGGGCACCGATCACTGCCCGGCCGACCCCCTCGCGCTGCCCGTCCACGCCTGGTGACCGCTGCGGACCGCCCCGTACCGTGGGCGGGTTGACGACCTCCGGGCAGAAGTGGGGCACTCATGCGCGACAGGGAGCAGGCCGACCGCAGGCGGCCCGACGGAGCGGCCGGCCAGGCACCGCCGACCGGCCCGGCGCACCCACCGCAGGTGCGCGCCCTGCTCGACCTGCAGGGTGCGGCCGGGAACGCCGTCGTCGTCCAACTGCTCCGGCGGAGCGGTCCGGACCAGGAGGCGCACCAGCACGCCGACGGCTGCGGGCACCCGGCGCCGCAGGTCCAGCGCTCGGCGGTGCACGACGTGCTGCGCAGCACCGGGCAGCCCCTGGACGCGACCACCCGGTCCGACATGGAGGGCCGCCTGGGTGCGGACTTCTCCGACGTGCGGGTCCACAGCGACGCCGCCGCCAAGGCGTCCGCGGCCGAGGTCGGCGCCCGGGCCTACACCAGCGGCAACCACGTCGTCATCGGCGAGGGTGGAAGCGACCGGCACACCCTGGCCCACGAGTTGACCCACGTCATCCAGCAGCGGCAGGGGCCGGTGGCCGGCACGGACAACGGTGCGGGGCTCCGGGTCTCCGACCCCTCGGACCGCTACGAGCGCGAGGCCGAGGCGAACGCGGTGCGGGTGATGCGCCGGCCGGCCTCGGCCGGCCCGGCACCGCGGTCGGCCGAGCACCACCACGAGTCCTCGGCGCCGGTGCAACGCACCGCCGTCCAGCGGGTCTTCGAGCAGGACGACCGGGACGCCGACGGGCGCGGGGCGCGGCAGAACCACGACGTCGACCGGATCATCTACGACGCCGTGCAGGAGGTGCGCCGCGGCATCGTGACCAAGCGCGACACCACGGACGACCAGAGCAACGTGGCCAGGCTCGCGCGCAACATCGAGGGCCTGCGCGGGCGGTACGTGTCCGCCTGCGGCAGCGCCCAGACCGGGACCGCGGCGCCGAACGTGTTCCGGGTGGCCGGACGGCAGTTCGTGGTGAACCTGACGTTCAACAACTACGTCGTCCCGTACAACCCCACCGCGTGCCCGATCGGCCCCGACGGCACCGCCCGGGTCGAGGAGTCCTGGGGCGCCCAGTTCGACTACCCGCGCCGGCCGCTCACGGTGGAGGAGTTCGCGGTGGGCGTGGACGCGCTCTGGCAGGACCAGGACAGCGACAGCTTCTCGATCTTCACCCACGAGAAGATGTGCATCTTCCTGGCCCCGATCTGCGCGGAGCTCACCCGCAACCCGCAGGCGCTCGCCTCGACCATGATGATCGGCGCGCGGATGCTCAGCGAGGGGGACGCCACCGCCCGGCCCGAGGACCCGTCGGTCTTCACCCGCCTGTCGATGACCACCGGCTCGACGGACCACAACGCCGCCGGCGCGGTGCCGGACTCGCGCGGGGCCATGGCCGGTGTGAATGTGATGGAGACCGTCTCCCGGCGCGAGGTGGCCACCGCGATCTCCGCGTTCCACGCCATCACCGGGCGGGACCTGCGGGACTTCGTGAACCAGCAGTTCGCCGCGCCCGACTGGTCCGCCGGGCGGCGCCAGCAGCTGATCACGGTGATCGCCCGGCAGCTCAGCAAGAAGCTGGCAAGCCAGCTGGGCGACTGACGGGCGTGGCGGGGACGGGGCGACCGCGCAGCACGTCCAGCCACCGCTGATGATCCATGACCGCTGCCGCTCTCGATCTGATGGTTCGCCAGAACACTGTCAAGTAGGGGTAGTTGGCCAACCTGACGGGATGAGCGAGTCGATCCGGCCACACTTCTCTTCATCTCAGCTAACGCCAGGGCGGGCGCTGCTACACCTGGTTCGCCGCTCGACTCCGGGCGGCATCCCCATCCCTCACCCGGGAGCACTCATGCGTGTCCGCACGCCCGCCCGCACCTCCCGTTTCGCCGCCGTGGCCGCGGCGGCCGCCGCCCTGCTGGCCGTCGCGCTGCCCGGCACGGCCGACGCGGCACCCGCCCGTCCGCCGGTCCTGGTCCTCAAGGCCGGCCAGGCCCTGCCGGGCGCCGCCGCGACCGTCCACGCCGCGTTCCCCAACTGCACCGTCGGCACCCCCAACGCCAACATCGCGCTGACCCCCGGTTTCACCATGACCACGGGTCAGACCTTCTGTCCGGGCAACTACGAGCTGGCGCTGCAGGGCGACGGCAACCTGGTGGTCTACGGCCCCACCGGCGCACTCTGGTGGAGCGGCACCGCGATCGGCTCCTCGACCAGCGCGCCGATGCAGACCGACGGCAACTTCGTGGTCTACTCCGGCACCACCCCGCTCTGGAACGCCGGCACCTGGGGCCACCCCGGCGCCTACGTCTGCATCCAGCTCGACGGCAACCTCGTGGTGTACGCGCCCAACGGCGGCAACTACACCTGCTCGGGCCCCTACCTGTGGGCCAGCCGCACCTGAGTCCCGGCCGGCCAGGGGTGCACCGCACACCTGCGGCTGCAC
>NZ_JBHYKG010000492.1:0-4206 GCF_042741245.1 Kitasatospora sp. NPDC058965 | reverse complement strand
CCGGGGGGGGGGGGGGGGGGGGGGCCCCCCCAATCCCAACAAAACCACCCGGGGGGGGGTTTTTACCCGGGGGGGGGGGGGGGGCCGCGCCGGCCCGGGGGCCGCCCCCCCCGCCGCTTCCGCCCGTCATCCGGCCGCACCCTCACGGGCACGGCCGACGTCCCACCCCGGAGGAGCCCATGAAGGACCCGATCGAGTTCGCGCTGGCGGACCGCGACTTCTACGCCCCGCTGGAGAGCATCGGCTCCCGCGGCAGCGAGTACCGGCCGAGCCGGGTCCCCGACGGATGGCGCCGGCACGAGTCCGGGGTCTGGACGATGTGGGAGCGCAGCGGCCTGGGCGGGACGCAGGACGGCTGGAAGGTCCACGTGTCGGCCCGGCCGGACCGACTGACGCAGGTGCTCGACCTCGCGGCCGAGGTGCTCTTCGACGAGGGCACCCCCTTCAAGCACCTGGCGGCCGAACGCTTCCACTGGTGGCTGCACCACAAGCACGGGTCCCGGGCGCAGGGCGGCAAGTTCATCGCGGCCTATCCGCCGGACGTCGACGCCGCCCGCCGCCTGATGGAGCGGCTGCGCGACGCGCTGGCGGACGAGGAGGGCCCGTACATCCTCAGCGACCGGCGGTTCCGCGACTCGCGCACCGTCCACTACCGCTACGGCGCCTTCGTCCACCGGACCCGCCTGCGGGCCGACGGCACGGCCACCGCGCTGGTGCGCGACGGGCACGGGCAGCTGGTGGAGGACCGACGCGGCGTCAGCTTCCGGCTCCCGGAGGGCATCACCGACCCCTTCGCCCCGCCGGCCGCCCCGGCCCGGGCCCCGGAGGCTGCGGAGTCCCCGGCCGGGCCCGCCCCGGTGACCCTCGGCGACTTCGTCGTCGAGGAGGTGGTGCGCCACAGCAACGGCGGCGGCGCCTACCGCGGGCGGCACGCCACCACCGGACGCACGGTCTTCGTCAAGGAGGCCCGGGCGCACACCGGGCTGTCCGACACGAACCGGACCGCGCAGGAACAGCTGCGGGCCGAGTGGCGGATCCTCCAGGACCTGCACCGGCGGGCGCCGGGCCTCGCCCCCGAGCCGATCGCCTACCTGCGCGGCTGGGAGCACGAGTTCATGGTCACCGAGTTCGTCGCGGGGAAGAACCTCAGCAGCTGGACGGTGGCCGCCACCGCGCTGATCGACGTGTCCTGCACCGAGCAGGAGATCGCCGCCTACTACCGGCGCTGCGAGTCCGTCCTCGACGCCGTCGAGGCGCAGCTGGACCGGCTGCACGCGTGCGGCTACCTGTTCGTGGACGTCAGCCCCGGCAACGTCCTGGTCGGCCCGGACGACACCGTGCGCCTGGTCGACTTCGAGGCCGCGCAGCCCGTGGGCACCAGCTTCCCCAGGATCGGCACCCAGGGCTTCTGTCCGCCGGAGTCGCTGATCGGCGACGATCCCGGGGTGTACGACGCGTACGGCCAGGCGGGACTGGCCCTCTCCGTCCTCGCACCGTTCACCCTCGTCGCGTTCCGCAGTTCCGAGGTGCTGGCGCACCTGCACCACGACCTGTCGGAGCGGGTGCCGGTCCCGCCGTCGCTGTGGGAGCGGGCCACCCGGTTCCACCCGCCGGGCCCGGTCCGCCGGCTCCCCACGCCCGAACAGGTCGCCGCCGACCCGGAGCACCACCTCGCCGAGCTGCGGGACCGGACCGCGGACGCCCTGCTCGCCACGGCCGACCCGGAGCACCCGGTGCGGGTCTTCCCGACCATCGCCGAGGGGTACCTGTCCAACACCCTGTGCCTGGCGTACGGGACGGCGGGCGTCGTGCACGCCCTGCGCCGCGCGGGCCGCGCGCTGCCGGACGGGGTGCTGGACCGGCTGCGCCGGGACGCCCTGAGCACCGCCGGCGAGCTGCCGCCCGGCCTGCACGTCGGCCTGGCGGGCATCGCCTGGGTGCTGGCGGACTGCGGCCTGGTGGCGGAGGCCCTGGAGCTGCTCGCCGCGGCCGACCGCCACCCGCTGACCCGCAGTCACGCCACCCTGTCCGGCGGCGCCGCCGGGGTGGCCATGACCCACCTCGCGCTGTACGGGCACACCCGCGACGAGCGCCACCTCGACCGCGCGCTCGCACTGGCCCGGGCGATCCCGGCCGACGGGGAGCTGGTGGCCCAGCTGGGCCCCGACGACGCCACCGGCCTGCTGCACGGCCGGTGCGGCATCGCGCTGATGCTCCACCAGCTCGCCGCGGTCACCGGCGACCGGGACCACCTCGCCCGCGGGGTGCGGCTGCTGCACGCCGAGCTGGACCGGGCGAGCGCGCCGGACGGCCCGACCCTGACCTTCCCGGTGTCCGCGACCGACCGGCGGACGATGCCCTACCTCTTCTGCGGCTCGGCCGGGCTGGTGCACACGGCCTCCCGCTACCTGCGCGAGCTGGACGACGCGCGGCTGGCCGAGGCGGCGCCGCGCCTGCTGGCGCCGCTGCGCACCACCTTCACCGCCCTGCCCGGGCTCTACTCGGGCCTGGCCGGCCTCGGCCTGGTGCTCGCGGAGCACGGCGGGCCGACGGGTGATCCGGCCGACCGCCGGGCCGCGCTGCGGGTCGCCCGCGGGCTCTTCAAGTTCGCGATACCCCACGCGTCCGGGGTGCGGTTCCTGGGCGACCAACTGCTCCGGTTCAGCGCCGACCTGCACAGCGGATCGGCCGGCGTGCTGCTCTTCCTGGACCAGTTGCTCGACCCGCGCCCGGATCCGCTCTTCACCGTCGACGCCCTCGTCCGGCAGCCGGTCGCCCGGGCATGAACGCGCGCGCGGTCCGACGTGACGTCACGCTCTACTGGTGGGGGCAGACCACCTCGGCGTTCGGTTCCGTCTTCACGGCGATCGCCGTGCCGGTCATCGCGGTGGTGGCGCTGCACGCCTCGGCGGGCGAGATCGGTCTGGTCAGCGCCGCGTCGTCGCTGCCCGTCCTCCTGTTCGGGCTCCCGCTCGGCGCGCTGGCCGACCGGATCACCCGCCCGCGCCGGGTCCTGACGGCGCTGGACGTGGTCTGCGCGCTGGTCGTCGCGCTCCTGGCCCGGGGGTTGGCGACCGGGACCGTCGGCATCGGCGCACTGGCCGCGGGCGCCGTGCTGCTGGGGGGCGTGGGGTCGCTGGAGTCCGCGGTGTACTTCGTCCACCTGCGCCAGTTGGTCGGGGTGGAGGGGGTCGGGCGGGCCCGGGCCCGGCTGCAGGCCGGCAGCTACGGTGCGGCCCTGCTGGGCCGGGTCCTGGCGGGCCCGACGATCGTCCTGGTCGGCGGCGCGGGCGCGCTGGCGGCGGACGCCGTGAGCTACCTGCTCAGTGCGTCGGCGCTGCTGGCCATGCGCTCCCCCGACCTGGTGCCGCGCGAGTCCGGCACCGGTGCGCTCGACGCCCTGCGGGGTGCGGCGGCGGGGCTGCGGTTCTTCGCCCGACCCGGCTTCCCGCGGGCGCTGCTGGTCTTCGTCGTCGTGCCGGCCACCACCATGGCCGCCGTGACCGCCCTCACCGGTCCCTTCCTGCTGCGCGTCGTCCACCTGCCGACCGGCGCCTACGGGCTCGTCTTCGCGTTCTCCGGCCTGATGGGCCTGGTCGGCTCCCTGGTGTCCGGACGGGTGCTGGGCCCGACCCGCAACCCGCGCCTGGTGGTGCTGGCCGCGTTCGCCGTCGCCATGGTCTGCGTCCTGCTGCTGCCGCTGGCGGCCGGACCGCTGCCGCTGGCGGCCGGCTGCGCCGCCCTGGGCATCGGTCTGCCGATCTTCTTCGGCGCGATCGCCAACGTCGGCCTGTCGGCGACCCTGGCCGCGGACGTCCCCGAGGACACCCTGGGGCGGGCGATGGCCGCGCTGCAGATGGTGGTGGCCGCGGCGGGGCTGGTGGGCGCGGTCGGTGGTGGCGCGCTCGGCGACGCGCTCGGCGTCCGCCCGGCACTCTGGGCGCTGGGCGGATCCGCGCTCGCCGCCGTCGCGGTCAGCCTGCCGCCCGCCGTTCGCGCGGCACGGCGGCGGGGTCGCCCGGCCGTGCCGCACGGGCCCGTGCCCGCTCCCGCGCGTACAGCTGGATGAGCCGGGGCACCGCGTAGACCGCGGTGTGGGGGGGGGCCGCCCCCGGCGGGGGGGGGTGCGCGCCCGGGGGCGTCCACCCCCCCCAAACCCCCCCCCCCGGGGGCCCCCCGCGGCGCGGCGCCCCCCAGCTGGTGGTA
>NZ_JBHYKG010000491.1:0-4252 GCF_042741245.1 Kitasatospora sp. NPDC058965 | reverse complement strand
GCCGTGTACACCACGGCGGGCGCCGCGAGGGCGGCCTGCGGGGCGCTCGCGGTCAGCCGGGCCGCGACCTCGCCGACCGGGAGCCGGCCGGCGGCCAGCGGGCTGCCGGCCAGCACCCGGTGGACGGCGCTCCCGCGCAGCCGCGCGGCGGCGTCGGCGCAGATCCGGGGCCCGGCGTACTGGCCGAGGGCGTCGGCGCCGGCCAGCAGGGCGAGCACGGCCGCCAGCGGCACGGCCGCCTGGCTGCCGCGGCCGCCCAGCGCGCCGTCGACGGCCCGGGCCAGGACGGCGGGCAGCGCCAGCGTCGCGCCGGTACCGGCGGCCACCGCGACGGCCAGCACCGCGGACCAGCCCCGGGCCAGGCCGAGCACTTGGCGCAGCCCGCCGGCGGCCGGCGGCCCCGCCGCGGCCGGTGGCGCGGTGTCCTGCCCGGCGGTGCCCGGTGCTCCGGCGCGATCCGGCTTCACCGCCGCACCGTCCTGTTCGGGCGTGCCGTCCGGTTCCGCCGTGCGGGCCCGGGCCGCGGTGCTGCCCGGTTCCGGTGCGGCCGCGTGCTCCACCCCGCCGTCCTGCTCGGCCGGGTCCGGTCGGGGGGCGGTGGACGCGGCGGGATCGATCGGCATGGCGACCTCCGGTCGGGTGGGCCTGGGCCCGCTCTTTCGGGTCCTGTCGGACCGGCGCGGCGCCGGCCGGGTGGGTGGCCCGGCTGCGCGCCCGGCGGGGCGGGCGGGCCGCTCGTCCTCGTGCCGGCTCGGAGGCGGCTGAACCGCTCTCCCTCCAGGCCGGGCGGGCGGCTCGACGGGTCGGGAACGCACTGCGGGCCCCGATCGAGGGACCAGGGCCCGCAGGCGGCTACCGCGAGCGGCGGCCGTGGCACCGGCGCACGGCCGGCCGCTCGCACTCGGTCAGACGCAGAGGAGGGTGCTGACCGTGCTGTTGGTGCAGTTGACGGCGCTCAGCGAGCTGAGGACCGAGCGGTACTCGATGGTCTCGTCGGTGGTCTCCAGGGCCTGCAGGCTCAGGATCGACATGGTGCACTCCCATTCGGGTTGTGGTGTTGTGCCTCCGGCGGGTGCCGGAACTCGTGGGCGGCGTCGTGCGCCGCGAGGGGTGCCCGCCGGCGCCGCGGGGGCGCCCGGCGTGCGGGTCGGCGGAAGGTCAGGAGCAGTCCGCGGCCGGCGTGTCCCGGTCCGTCGCGTCCGGCCCGGGTGCGCCGGGCCAGAACGGCATCGGCGGGGTCCCGTCGAACACGGTGCCGAGGGCGGCCAGCACGCCGGCGGTGCCGGTGGCGAGGTCCATCGACAGCCGCAGCAACTGCTCCCCGGGGAAGGCCGGGTGGCCCTGGTGGGGGATGGCGTGCCAGGCCAGCCGCCGGACGTGGCGCCGGATCACCTCCGGCCGTTCGGGCTCCTCCCCCGCCGGGCCGGCGAGCAGGGCGAGCAGCCCGGCCCGGCCGTTGAAGAGGCCCGACTGGACGATGAACTCCGGTTCGGCGGCGGCGCGGATCAGCTCCAGCTGCCGGGACTGCTCCGGGTCGGGGCGGTGCCGCAGGTAGGGGTCGAGGACCGCGGCGATGCCCGCGCTGCCGGACTCCAGGTAGGGCAGCACCCGGCTGCCGTCGTCGACCTGCAGGGTGCCGTCCTCGGCCAGCACGCAGCGCGTCAGGTCGCGGTCGAGCGCGCGTCCGGCGAGGTCGAGCAGCGCGTCGTCGCCGGTGTCCTCGTACAGCCGCAGCAGGAGCAGCGCCAGGCCGGTGGCGCCGTGCATCAGGCCCACCCGGGCCCCGGCGGTCCCGGCCCCGGGCGGGCCCGGCCGGTCCAGGCCGAGCAGGTCCGCGGCGCGGCCGGCGGCCGTCAGCGCGGACTCGCGCAGGGCCCGGTCCCCGGTGACACCGGCGAAGTGGTGCAGCGTCAGGCCGACGCCGGCCAGACCGCCGGCCAGGTCGGGGCCGAGTGCCTGCTGGTCGTCCTTGGCCAGCCGGTCCAGCAGGTCGAGCGCGTCGGCGGGCCGGCCCAGCAGGTCCAGCACGTAGGCCACGCCGTGCGCGCCGAGGAACAGGCCGGACCGGCAGGGTTCCCGGTGCACCGCCGCGACCAGCCACCGGACGTGGTCGGGGTCGACCGCGGCGCCGGCCGTGTGCAGCGCCCACAGCACGCCGGCCGCGCCGTAGGACAGCCCCAGCCCGTCGTGGGTGAACTGGCCCGGGTCGCCGGGGAAGAGCCGGTCGTCCCGCTCCGGCGTCGCGCTGGCGGTGACGGCCGCGCAGAGCCCGTCCCGCAGCCGGGGCCAGTCGGCCCGGTCGCCGGTCAGCAGGTCCTCGAAGCCGGGCACCGCCGGCGCGCCGGCGGCGGCCGGCGGGTCCGGCAGCACGTCGGGGGCGAGCGCGAACCGTTCCCGGGCGGCGCGGACCAGCCGCTGCCCGTGGCCGGGGCCGAGCACGGTCAGCGGCATCAGCGGCAGGAACAGCCACAGCCGCAGCGCGGCCAGGGCGTGCTCGTCCACCGCGAAGCCGGTCAGCTCCGCCGGTGCCGCGAACCCGGCGGCGCCCAGCGCCGGCCGGAGGAACTCGTCGACGGGCGAGGCGAGTTCGAAGTCGACGAAGGCGATCCGGCCGTCCGGGCGGACGATCAGGTTGCGCGGGTGCAGGTCGCCGAAGACGATGCCGCGCCGGTGGATCTCGGCCAGGCCGCGCGCCACGCCGTCCAGCACCCGCAGTGCCGCGGTGCGGTACTCCTCAATCGCCTCCTGCTCCGGATTCGGGTGCACCAGAGGGTAGTTGAGACCGAACCAGCGGTGCAGCGGCTCGCCCTCGACGTACTCCTGGACCAGGAAGTGGTGCTCCCAGGCGGTCAGGTAGCCGAGCGCCACGGGGACGGCGTCGATGCCCGCGAGCCGCTGCAGCACCTCGTGCTCGCGACCGAGCCGGGTGACGGCGTCCTCGCCGCGCTGGTCCAGTCCGGCGTACGGCCGGGCCTCCTTGAGCACCACCTCGGGGCCGCCGTCGGCGGGCCGGGCCAGGTAGATGCCGCCGCCGTTGGAGAAGTGCAGCGCCCGCTCGACCGCGTACGGGAAGGCGTCCGTGCTGGCCTGCCCGGCGTCGGCCAGCGCCCGGGCGAGCACGGCGGGCACCGGCGCCCAGTCGGGGACTTCGAAGACGGCGCGCCGCACGTCCGGGCGCAGCGCACCCGAGGGTTCGCGGAAGGCGAGGACCAGCTCCCCCGTCTCGGTCCGGCAGAGCTGCTCGACGAAGCCGCCGTACCGCAGGTAGAGCGGCCCGTTGCGCCAGCGCAGGTCACTGAGGATGTACGGCCCGGACTCGCCGGCCAGCGCCGCGTCGAGGTCGACCAGACATCGTTCCAGCGCCTCGTCGCCGACCGGGTAGAGGGTCATGAACTTCCCGCTGGACCCGCGCGAGGCGTACTTCGCGTTCTGCGTCTGGACCAGCGTGATGCTGCGCAGGAACTTGAACGGGACCCGGTGGGCGAAGCAGTACGCCCGCACCGTGTCGAGGATCCGCGCGGCGTTCTCCAGCCCGGCCGAGACGTGGATCTTCCAGCCCTGCTCGGGCAGCGCGAGGTCCTCCGGCTGGTAGCCCACCCAGACCTCGCGGGTGTTGCACGCCCAGCCGGGCGGGGCGGGCTCACTCGCGGCGGGGAACTCCTCCAGGGCGGCCCAACGCACCGGGGAGTCGTAGAAGAGCGGGTCGGCATAGGAGTACGCCTCGTAGCGCATGTCCATCGGGTTTCCTCCAGGGGGCGTCGAGCAGCGGGCCGCACGCCGCTGCACGGCGTACGGCACCACTGGACCGGAGAGGCCTGGGAGAGAGAGGGGGGGTCGCACACAGAGGGGCCCAGGGTGGCGGGCCCGGCGGCAGCTGAGTGCCGCGTTGAGAGTCTGGGGCCGTCGCGCGGCTGTCCGCCAGTGGCGTTTGACGGATTGGCCGAATATCCCGTCGGCATGTGCCCGTGGCGCCCGGGGGCCGGTGCGACCAGGACCGCTCTCGGGGAGTGAGCGGGTGGACACCGATCGTATCCGGAGCACCGGGGCCCAGTGGGCGGCGGCGCAGGTCGGGCGGTGGGCGGGGTTCCGCTTGGCCGGCCGCTCCACCCACGCTAGCTGACGCGCGCTGCGGCCTGTCGGCAACTCGCCCGCAGTGCGCGGAATTTCCCCCACCGGTGGCCGGATCCGGCCCGGCGCTCCGGGCGGCGCACACTGCCATGCACACGGCGCCCCGTCCCGCACCGGGGGGCAC
>NZ_JBHYKG010000490.1:0-4269 GCF_042741245.1 Kitasatospora sp. NPDC058965 | reverse complement strand
GGCCGCTCGGCGTTCCTGTCCGCCCCCACCCTGCCCGGCGAGCTCGGCCTGCCGGACGGCGGGCTGCTGCCCGTGCCGGGGCAGCAGCCCGCCGTCGCGCTGCCGGTCCTGGCGCTCGGGCCGGTGCCGGCGGACGGGGTGGTCCGGGTGACGGTGCGGGCCGGGCTCGCCACCCAGGTGCCGGCCCGTCCGTTCGGCTGCCTGGACCCGGGCGGACCGGCCCGGGCGGTCGCGGCGGTCGCCGCCCGCACCGTGCAGGTGCACGCGGGCGGCCACGCGATCGGCGCCCGGCTGGTGCCGGGGAGCACCGGGACGGCGGTGCTGGCCGTCCCGGCCGTGCCCGGCTGGCGGTGCGCCGTGGACGGCGGACCGGAGCGGGACCCGGGCACCGCGCAGGGACTGCTGGCGGTCGACCTGGGGACCGGCGCGGACCGGGTGGACTGCACCTTCCGGCAGCCGGGCCTGGCCCCGGGCCTGCGGGTTTCCGCGGCGGCCGGCGCGCTCTGGCTCGTGGTCACGGGGTGGAACCGGTGGCGCCGCCGGGCGGCAGGCTCAGGACCTGGGCCCGCTCGCCGTCGCGGTTGAGCTGGTGCACCACCAACAGCCGCGGCCGGTCCGCCCCCGCCCACCGGACCCGCAGCGAGGTGCCGGGCAGCTCCGGGGCGAGCACCGCGGGCGAGCCGTCCGCCGCGGTGACCGAGACCGCCGGGTCGGCGGCGTCGAGCGCCAGCGCCGGCCGCCCGTCGGCGAAGCCGATCGCGCTGAGCGCCTTGGCCGGGTCGGGCACCGTGCCGGTCGGCCCGGTCCACACCGCGTAGCGCAGCCGGCCGCGGCCGGGCCCGGGCAGCGCGGCCGCCCGGACCGGCAGCAGCACGGTGTCGCTGTCCAGCGGGCCCCACGCCGGCCCGCCCAGCGGCTGCACGTCCAGCTCCGCCCCGGTGCGCGCGTCCAGCAGCCGGGCCACCAGCACGTCGCTGCCGCGCAACCGGTCGGCCAGCACCAGGGCGTCCGGCACGCCGTCCCCGTCGGTGTCCAGCGAGACCCGCACCGCGGTGGCCCCGACCGGGGTCGCGGCCGGCGCCCAGCCCACGGCGGCGAACCAGAGCAGCCCGCCGCCGCTCGCCGCCCCCACCGCCCGCAGGTCGGCCGCCCGCTCGGCCGGGTACCCGGCGCACGGGTCGGCCCCCGGGCAGTCGGGCCACCGCGGCCCCTCGCCGCCCAGCGCGAAGGCGCTGACCAGGGAGACGGGTCCGGCGCGGTCGACGGCCGGGGTGCCGCTCAGCACCAGCCGGTCGCCGCTCGGCCGCGCGGTCAGCGCGGAGGCCGGGCGCGGCGCCGCGAAGAGCGGCACCCGCAGCTCCGGCGGCCCGGCCTGCGCGGGGGTGAGCAGCAGCTGCCCGGAGAGCTCGCCGCGCCAACTGCGCGCCCGGCCGGCCTGGGTCAGCGCCAGGCTCGGGTCGGGCGCCCGGCCCAGCGGCTCGGCCGCCCGCAGCACCACCCGCACCCGGGCGCTCTCCCCCGGCCCCAGCGCCAGCCGGTCCGGCGTCAGCTCGAAGCGGGCGCCGGGCAGTTCGGTGGCGGCCTGGTAGCCCACCCGGTAGCCGAGCGGCCCGGCGGACAGGTTGCGCACCTCCACCTCGCGGCTCTGCTCCACCGCGCCCAGCACCGGCACCGGCCCGAACGAGACCCCGACCGCGCCCGCCGGCTCGGCCGCGTAGGCCACCGCCGGGGTGGCCACCGCGAGTTCGGCCCGCACCCGCCCCGCGCCCACCCGCTCCGGGCCGAGCAGCGGACCCGAGCGGTCGTCCCCGGCGTGCACGCCCGTGGCGGTGTTCATCAGGGCGGCCTTCACCTCGGCCACCGACCACTGCGGGTGCGCGGCCCGCACCAGCGCCGCCGCACCCGCCAGGTGCGGGGCCGCCATCGAGGTGCCGTCCTCCCGGACGCCGCCGGTGCCGCTGCCGGCCCGGGCCGACCAGATGGTCTCGCCCGGCGCGGCCAGGTCCGGCTTGACCACCCCCGGCACCCCGATCCCCCGCGAGCTGAACGCGGCCACCGTGTCCACCCGCTCGGGCTGGTCCTGGGCGACCGAGCCGCGCAGCGCGTTGCCCGGGGCCGCCAGCTCCACCCGCACCTCGCCCTGCTCCGCGGCCCGGCGCAGCGCCGCGCCGTCGGCCCGGCCGAGGATGGCGGCCGGGATCCGCTCGTCACCGCTGAGCTCGCCCAGGTGGTCCCCGTCGGGGGCCAGCAGCACGCCGACGGCGCCGGCCTCGGCCGCGTGGTCGGCGCGCGGGGTGGAGCCGCAGGCCCGGTCGGCGTCCTGCACCGCCCAGTCCAGCAGCGCCACCCGGCCGCGCAACCGCTCGGCGTCGGCCGCCGAGAAGGCGGCGCAGCCGTCGGCCTGGTCACGCGGGCGGGCCAGCGGACCGGCCACCTCCGCACCGGCCCAGGACGGGTAGCCGGCGCTCCAGTGCGCGGGCAGCACCCCGGCCAGCGCGGGCGGCGCGAGCACCCGGATCCCGTCCGCGTCCCCGTGCCCGCCGACCGAGGCGGCCACCGCGATCGCCCGGGTGGCCACCCCGGGGCTGCCGCCGACCCCGAACACGTCGCCGTCGTTGCCCGCCGAGGCGACCACCACGGTGCCGGCCTCGGCCAGCCGGTCCACGGCCAGCGCGTCGGCGTCGGCCGGGTCGCCGAAGCCGCTGCCGAGCGAGAGGTTGACCACGTCCAGCCGCCGGCCCAGGTCGCCGTTCTGCTGCGGGTCGGCGGCCAGGTCGAGGGCGTGCGCCAGCTGGTCGGTGGAGCCGTGGCAGCCGAAGACCCGGATCGGGAACAGCCGGGCGCCCGGGGCCACGCCCGGGGCCACCCGGAAGGCGGCCGGGTCCAGGCCCGGGCGGTAGGGGCCCTGGTAGGCGGCGCCGGCGGCGGTCACGCCGAGGCCGGCCACGGTGCCGGCCACGTGGGTGCCGTGCCCGTTGCGGGCGCAGTCCAGCGGGTTGGGGCCGGGGTGCGGGACCGGCTGGTAGCCGGGCGAGCCCGGGTCCGGGTCGTAGTCGTCGCCGACCAGGTCGGTGCCGCCGGGCACCTTGGCGGTCGGGAAGAGGGCGGTGCGGGCCGCGCCCCGGGCGTCCCGGTAGGCGGCCTCGGTGCCCGGGCCGCCGAAGTCGGCGTGGGTGTAGTCCAGGCCGGAGTCGATCACGCCGACGGTGACGCCCTCGCCGAGCGTGCCCGGCGTGCCGGACCAGACGGCCGGCGCGCCGATCAGTGGCACCGAGTGCCCGTTGGACTGCTGCTTGAGGCTGATCGGGTGCACCGCGCGCACCCCGGGCAGCCGGCGCAGCGCGGCCAGCCGGGCGGGCGGCACCCGCACCGCCAGGCCGGTGACCAGCGCCTGGGTGCGGTAGAGCTCCCGGCTGCCGGGACCGAGCGCGCGGGCCAGCGCGTCCAGCGCGGCGCCGGCCCTGGCCCGCTGGGCGAGCCCGGCCGCGGCGGCGGCCCGGCGCACCTCGGCCGGGGAGCGCAGCGCGCGCCGGGCGCCCTCGGCCGCGCGGCGCCAGGCGGGCGCGGCCGGTTCGGTGTCCAGTTCGAGCAGCACCGCCTGCGGGGCGGCGGCGGACCGGGCCGGTGCCTGGGCCTGGGCGGCCGAGACCGCGGGGGCGGCCAGCAGCACCAGGACCAGGGCGAGCCTGGCCGGCAACGAGGATGATCGGGTACGCACCGGTCCAGGATCGAGCCTGTCCCGGTGGCACGCCGGGGAAATGACGCGATGTCAGGCCAATGGCCCAACGCCGGCGCGGGAGGTCGGGCCGGCCGGCCTTCAGTGGCCGGTCACGCCGCCGTTGTCGCGGCGGTCCAGCGCCCGCTGCAGGGCCGCGGCGGCGGCCTGGTTGGGTTCGGTGCGCCGGCGCCGGCGGCGGGCCGGGAGGGCGGCGGTGCCGGGGACGGCGGCGGAGTGGTCACGGCCGAGCAGGTCTGCGGTGGGGGGCATACCGGGCTCCTTGGTCCAGGGGGCGCACAGCGGCGCCGAGTGAGGGAGGAGGGAGGTACGCCAGGCGGGGATCGCCCGCCACGGTGCGTACGTGCACGCACGGCCCGCTCGCGCCGGACGTTCTGGTGGGGTCCAGGGCGCGGGGTCACCGGGTGCCATTTCAAAGTACGCCCGTGCGCTGCCCGTGTCAGCCGAGTTAGTTGGATTTCCTAGTATCTGAGACGGGTCTCACCCCGACGGCCGCACAGCACGGGGCCCGGACCGCGCGCGCGGTCCGGGCC
>NZ_JBHYKG010000489.1:0-4285 GCF_042741245.1 Kitasatospora sp. NPDC058965 | reverse complement strand
GGTCGGTGCGGTGTGCCTGCCGGTCTCCCTGGTCCTGATCGCCCGCGCCTGACGGCGGGTCGGGTCCCGGCTCCCGCTCGCGGGCACTCCGGCGGGACCCGTCACCGATGGGTCCAGGTCGGGCAGCACCGGCCGCGCGAGCGGACCGGGGCCGGCAGCCTGGCGGCGGCCGGCCGGGCGGGTGGAGTTCACTGCCCGGCCGGCCACCGGCGGGTGGCTCAGCCCCAGTTGCCCACCAGCGGGACGTCACCGGTGTTGCCGAACTGCGTGCCGTAGACCGTCAGGATGCTGTCCTTCGCGGCCCCGTAGAAGCCGCGGTCGCCCGGCCGGTAGATGCCGACGGTGTCCCGGCCGCTGCCGTCCCAGTCGCCCTTGATCGGGATGTCGCCCGGGTTCCCGAACGTGACCACGTGGTTGGCGACGCCGGAGGTGTTGGAGTCGCTCAGGTAGAAGGTGCGGGTGCTCGGATCGTAGGCGCCGATCGTGGTGGTGCCGTTGCCGCTCCAGTTGCCGACCAGCGGCGTCCAGCCGCTGTTGCCGTAGCTGATCGCATCGGCGGTGACGGCGTTGTCGTTGCTGAGGTAGAAGGTCCGGTTGCTCGGTCGGTAGACACCGATGGTGGTGCGACCCTGCCCGAACCAGTCGCCGACCACCGGGACGTCACCCGGGTTGCCGAACTTCGCGGTGATCGCCGGGGTGGCGTTGTCGCTGGTCAGCACGAAGGTCTGGGTGTCGGGGTGGTAGACGCCGATGGTGTCGGTGCCGGGCCCGGTCCAGTGGCCGGTCAGCGGGATGTCGTCGGCCTCGGTGAACAGCGCCGGTCCACCGGCCGTGCCGAGGTAGGTGCCGTTGTGGCTGTCGACGCTGACGGTGCGGTCACCCGGCCGGTAGACGCCCACGCCCGCGGCGGGCCCGCGCGGCGTGGCGTTGACCACGGCCTTGCCCAGCGTCTGTTGCTCCTGAGTGGTCACCGGCATGGTGGTGGCGGCGTACTGCGCGCCCAGCCAGCGGAAGTTGTTCAGGTAGACCACGCGCGGGTTCAGCGCAGCGAGGGACCGGTAGTCCGCGTTGTTGGCGGCGACGGTCGCGTCCGGCACGCCCGCGCAGTCGAAACCGGCGACGTTGAGGGACTCGGGGAAGAGCACCAGGTGCTGGTCGGGCGAGGCGAGCACGCCCTGCAGGGCGTCGATCTCCTGCTGGAGGGTGCCGCGGCCGTGGCAGTAGTGGTCGAAGCCGACCAGGTCGACGCCGGCGGGGACCGGCGAGGTGAGGTCCGACACGGCGACGCCGTTGACCTGGTGGGTACCCACGTCCGTGGTGTAGGCGAGCATCTTGCCCGGGAACACGGCGCGGACCTGGTTGGCCTCGTCCTGGACCTGTTGCGCATTCAGACCGTGGACGTACGGCTCGTCGAGGAGGTAGATCGCGGAGATCTTGTCGAGGTTGGAGCCGATCCGGGTGGCCAGCGCTGCCAGTGCCGCCGGTGCGTCCGGATTGGGACCGCTGCCGGTGAACACCTCCCGGCTCACGTCGAGGACGCAGGAGGAGGGCAGGCAGTAGTCCAGGAAGCCGGAGGCGGCCGGCTGGGTGAGGTCCTGGCCGATGAAGTTGTTCATGTTGGTCCAGGGCGCCACCTCGGGACTGTGGTCGACATTGTCACTCGGGTCCATGATGTCGAAGTAGCCGTAGTAGTCGAGCCCGCCCAGCATCGAGACCCGCAGGTCGTCCGCGGTGCTCACCACGCCGGGCGTGGTGTGCTGGGCACCGAGTGCGACGTACCCGTCGCGCGGCAGCGGCCCCGGGGTCGGACCGGCGAAGACGGTCGTGCCGTTGACCGTCACGGTCGCCTGCTGGGTGCTCCCGCCCGCCACCGCGACCGAGACGTCGTAACCGTTGGCGGTCGGCGTGACCGAGCCGGTCGTCAGCGGCAGTTGCTGCCCGCCCTGGTACAGGGTGACCGCGCCACCGGCCTGCACCTGCAGTCCGAGCGCCACATCGGGTGCGTCCGGTGCGCCCGCGGTGCCGGAGGCGTTGCTGATGCTCAGCGAGGCCGCGTCCGGCCCAGTCGTCCGGCCCGTCGCCGGAGTGATCCTGGCGTGCACCGTGTAGGCGCCCGACAGGTCCGCGGTGGCCGGCTTGTTCAGCCGGACCGCCGCCGTGCCCTGCGGGAACGAGAGCACGTTCGGGTTGGCCGGGCTGTTGACCCGCACCGCGCCGGCCGGCGGGGTCACCGGCAGGCCCTTCGCACCGGAGACCGCCGTGTAGTCCGCCGACACCAGGGTCGGTTGACGGGCGCTCAGGTCGTCGTCCAAGCCGTAGTCGCTCCCGGCGGGCGCACCGTCGAAGGTGTCCACGAAGGGCTTGGCGCCGGCGGTGGCGCTCGCGTCGACCCGGCTGACGCTCACCCCGGTGCCCGCGCCGTCGCCGAAGGCGGTCACCTCGGAGGAGTTCGACAGGTAGGCGCCGAGGTAGAGGAAGGCGCTGCTCGGCCAGCGGGTCACCGAGGCCGGTGCGGTCACCGCGAACGGCGTGCCGTTGACGGTCAGCGTCAGTGCCCTGTCCGCGCCGCTGGAGACGGTCAGCGAGACCGCGTACTTCTCCGCCGCCGCGACCGAGCCGGTCCAGAACGGTGTGTCGCCGCCCCCGCCGTGGAAGAGTGCCAACCGTCCGCCGGAACTGACGGTCAGTCCGAGGTCGACGTCACCGTTCGTGACGTATCCGGTGCTCCGGTGGCTTCGACTGAGCACGACGGAGGCCCAGTCCGCGCTCGTGGTGTCGCCGACCACCGGGTCCACCACCGTGGAGACGGTGAACGTACCGGTGGCGTCGGCGATCGCGGGAGCGCCGAGCATCGCCGCCGAGGTACCGGCGGCGAACACCATCCGGTTGGGGAATCCTTGGTTTCCCGCCTGCACGAACCACGACGCCGGCGGCACCGAGGTGTTCCAGAGTCCCGAGACGCGGCTCCAGGACACCGTGCGGACGCTGCCCCGCTGGCGCTGGTCCAGGCCCACGTTGAGCCCGTACAGCGGGCTGGTGTTGAGCGCCGGGTCCAGCTGGAACGTGTCCGCGAACGGACCGGCGCCGGCCAGGTCGGCCGGGACCGGGGCGGCCACCGGGGTGGCCGCCGCCGGTACCGCGCCGAGGCCGGCCGGAACCACCGACAGTGAGACGAGTGCGGCCGCGGACAGCAGTCCACGGCCGATGCGTTGGGCGAGGGTCACCGAAATCCAACTCCCGGTCGTCGAGAGCGGCGGCTCCGGTCCGGGCCGCCGCAGGGCAGCCGGAACCTGCGCGCCCCCAGGCACGCCGAACCTTCCCCCCGGCCGGTGATCCTAGAGGGCGAACTCGACCGTAGGCCAACTTCCCAGCTCCGCCGCGGCCACTGCCGCGGGCCACGGGGCCGCAACCCCGGCACCGCGCTCGCGTCCCGGCTCCCGGTGCAGGACCGTCACTCGCCGGGTGCCACGAACTCGCGTCGGAGGTAAGGGTGTTCACCATGCCGGGGCCCTCGGGGACCGACTTCCGCGGGCGGTGGCCGCCACTCTCCGGTGCGCCGGCCTCCGATGACCAAGGCCGTTCCCGGTCGCCCGTTGGCGACCCGGACCAACTCCGGCGTCGGGCCGTTCCTGCTCGTCTGGAGCCTCGTCGCGCTGGCCATGGGCGGGCTCCTGGCCACCAAGCGGTGGTCGGATCGCTACAAGTCCTTCCTCCTGCGCGGACTCGATGCCCGGCCGTCGGCACAGCAGCGGGCCGACCGGCTGCCCGCCGGCTTCGTGCGGGTGATCGGGGGCCTCTTCGCGGTGGTCGGTGCGGTGTGCCTGCCCGTCTCCCTGGTCCTGATCATCCGCGCTTGACGGCGAGTCGGGTCCCGGCTCCCGCTCGCGGGCACTCCGGCGGGACCCGTCACCGATGGGTCCCGGTCGGGCAGGCGGGCTCGTGCCAGGTGGTGCAGACGACCAGTCCGCCCTGGGTGATCCGCTCGCTGGACCAGGTCCGGCAGCACCGGCCGCGCGAGCGGACCGGGGCCGGCAGCCTGGCGGCGCGGGCCTGGGTGGTGGCAGTGGCAGTGCTCGCGCCCGGAACGGCCGGACGGCGGCGACGGTGGCGCCTGGGCGAAGGTGTCGTCATGTCGCAGGCTCTGCCCGCCGTACTGCCCCACCGAACCCAGCCGTCACCCGAACGGCTTAGCCCTCGCGCACACCTCACGTCGAGTGGCGAAACGCCCGACCATTGGCCAACGCCCCTGTCGAGCACCCCGCGTGACGGTGCGTCCGGCCTGCCC
>NZ_JBHYKG010000488.1:0-4288 GCF_042741245.1 Kitasatospora sp. NPDC058965 | reverse complement strand
GGTCAGAGCTTGGCGAGCTCGGCGGCGAGGGTGTCGCTGTTCTGGAAGGTGATGCCGGCCAGGGCGACGTGGCGCCAGCGCACGGTGCCGTCGCCGTCCAGGATGAAGACCGAGCGGCGCAGGCCCAGCCCCGGGACCGCGATGCCGAACGCCTTGGCCACGGCCCGGTCCGGGTCGGCGAGCAGCGGGAAGCGCAGGTCGTAGCGGCGGGCGAAGCCCTCGTGGCTGTCCAGGTCCTGCGGGCTGATCGCCCAGACCGTCGCACCGAGGTCGCGGAACCGGTCCAGGTCCGAGGTGTAGGAGCAGAGCTGCTTCGTGCAGACCGCGGTGTTGTCGCCGGGGTAGAAGACCAGCACCAGCGGGTGGCCCTCGGCCTCGGCGAGCCGGTAGTCGCGACGCTCGGCGCCGGCCTCGGAGAGCAGCAGGCCGGGCAGGGTGAAGTCGGGAGCGGGAGTGCCGACCTCGGGGTACTTGGCCATCGGGCGGGTCCTCTCGGGAAGGCGCGCGGCGGCTGCGGCGGGCGCGGTGGCCGCTGCGTGCGACGACTAGCAGATAGAACGTTCGTTCTGCCTCGGTGATGGTAGTACGGTCGACGGTGTGAGTACACCATCCCCCGCCCGCGACCGGGTCCTCGAGACGGCTACCAGGCTCTTCTACGCCGAGGGCATCCACGCGGTGGGTGTGGACCGGATCGTGACCGAGGCCGGGGTCACCCGGGCGACCTTCTACCGGCACTTCCCGAGCAAGGAGGAGTTGGTCCGCAGCTACGTCCAGGCCTGGGACCAGGAGGTGCGGGACGAGGTGGCGGCCGTCGTCCCCGGGCTGGGCGCCGACCAGGCGCTGGAGCTGTTCCTGGCCCGGCTCGGCGAGGAGATGTGCCGACCGGGCTTCCGCGGCTGCCCGTTCATCAACGCCGCCGCCGAGTACCCCGACCAGGACAACCCGGTCGCCCGCGCGATCGCCTCGCACCGGACCTGGCTGCGCGAGACGTTCGCGCTGCTGCTCGGCGAGCTCGGTGTCCCCGAGCCGTACCAGCGGGCCGCGCTGCTGATGCTGCTGCGGGACGGCGCGATGGTCGGCGCCGCGCTGGGCGAGCCGGCCGCGGTGGCCGGGCAGCTGGCGGTGGCGGTGCGGGAGCTGGTCCGACGCTGAGTCAGCGGCGCGGGCCGTACATGATCACGCCCACCCCGACCAGGCAGACCAGCGCGCCGATCAGGTCGTACCGGGTGGGCCGGAAGCCGTCGACCAGCACGCCCCAGGTCAGCGAGCCGGCCACGAACACCCCGCCGTAGGCGGCGAGCACCCGCCCGAAGTGGCTGTCCGGCTGCAGCGTGGCCACGAACCCGTACGCCCCCAGCGCCACCACCCCGGCACCGACCCAGGCCCACCCCCGGTGCTCCCGCACGCCCTGCCAGACCAGCCAGGCCCCGCCGATCTCCAGGACGGCGGCGAGCAGGAAGAGCACGGCGGAGCGGGCGACGGTCATGCCCAGATCCTAGGGTCCGTCTTCAAACCCCCGCCTGCGCGGCGACGCCGGGGCACGCACGCCCCCAGCCTTCGGCCGGGAGGTGCCCCCACGCTGCGTTGTCGTCGGTCGCCTATGCTCCGCATGGACTCTCCCCCAGCCTTCGGCCGGGAGGTGCCCCCATCCTCCGCCTTGCGATGCACGCACCCCAACGCCGCCGCGCCCGCCCTTCGGGCGGACGACGGGGGTTTGAAGACGGACCCTAGGGCCCGCCTTCGCACCCGTCGGCGGCCGTGGCGCGGGAGTGATCGTCCGCGCCGACCCGTGCACCGGTGGGTCCGTCGTTCTCGAACAACCGTCATAATGGCGGCCGCTCGTTCGAGTCCGACCAGTCACCGGGGGGAACACTCTGATGCACCACGCCTCGTCCCGCCGCCGCGGCCTGCTCCGCAGCCGCGCCGCGGCCCTGACAGCGCTGACCGTCCCGCTCGGGTTGGCCGGCAGCCTGCTGGCGGCCGGCCCGGCCGCCGCCGACACCCCGACCGTGGTGAGCTACAGCCAGGCGCCCGCGAACCACCAGCTGTACCCGCGCGACCCGGTGGCCAACACCGCCGTGGTCCCGATCGCGGGGCAGGTGACCCAGGGTCAGCCCACCGCGATGCGGCTGGACGTGACGCAGAACGGGCAGCCGTTCTCCAGCACCACCGTGGCGGTCACGGGCACGGGGGCCTCCTTCTCGTTCACGCCGACGATCACCGCGGGCCTGAACGCCTACGGCTTCTCGCTCTACGCGGTCGGCAGCACCGCGGTGCTGCAGAACAGCTGGACCGACGTGGTCGCCGGGGACGTCTTCCTGGACAGCGGCCAGTCCAACGCCGCGGCCCACCAGCGGTACGACACCACGGCGGTCAACAGCAGCGCCGTGGACCAGTCGCCGTGGGTGCGCACCTTCGGCTCCTCCACCAACGACCCGGCCCAGTCCGCCCAGGACAGCACCTGGCAGCAGGCGCAGGGCGACGGCTACCAGGGCTCCGGCACGGTGGGCCAGTACGCGGTGCGGATGGGCCGGCGGATCGTGGACACCTACGGCGTACCGGTGGCCGTCCTGCAGGGCGGGCAGGACGGCATGCCGATCAGCTTCTTCCAGCCGAACACCGCCAAGCACGACGACACCACCACCAACTACGGCCGCCTGCTCGACCGGGCCGAACGGGCGGGAGTGCAGAGCCGGGTCCGGGGCATCTTCTGGTACCAGGGCGAGTCGGACAACAACGACGCGACCGCGCAGACCAACGGGTTCGGCACCCTGCTGACCGCCTGGAAGCAGGACTACCCCGGGCTGCAGCACGTCTACCCGCACCAGATCCGCAACGGGTGCCTGTCGCCCAGCGGCAGCTTCCAGGCCTCGTACCAGGAGCGGGACGCCCAGCGCGGCTACAGCGACCTGCCCGGGGTGACGCTGCTGAGCACCAACGGCGTGGACCGCCAGGGCGGCGACAGCTGCCACTACTACTACCTCGGCGGCTACCAGGCGCTGGCCGACCACGACTTCGCCACCGTGGCGCACGACCTGTACGGCGGCAGCGCCACCGCCAGCACCCCGCCCGCCCCGGCCGGGGCCTGGTTCTCCGCCGCCGACCACAGCCGGATCTCCATCGGGCTGCGCAACACCACCGACCGGTTGAACCTGCCGTGCGGTCCGGCGGGCGACTTCGTGGTCAACGGCAGCACGGTGTCGGTCACCTCGGTGGCCGTCCAGCCCGGGCTGGTGGTGCTGCAGCTGAGCGGACCGGCCACCGGCGCGACCGGGATCAGCTACCTCGGGCACGACGGCGCCGGGAACTGGATCACCAACGACAACGGCGCCGGGCTGCTGGCCTTCGCCAACCTCCCGTTCGGGGCCGACCAGCCCGCCGCGATGCCGGCGGCCGCCCGGACCTGCCCGGCGCTGCGCACGCCCGTGCTGACGGCGGCCGGGGACTTCAACGGGGACGGCAAGGTGGACCTGGCGGTGCTCGGCGCCACCAACGACCTGCGGCTGTACCCGGGCAACGCCGACGGCACGCTCAGCACCGGCCCGGGCCAGGCGATGTGGGCGGCCGGCGGCCTCTGGCAGGGGTTCAAGGCCATCGCGGCGGGCGACTTCAACGGTGACGGCAAGGTGGACATCGCCGGCATCGACGCCTACAACGACCTGCGCCTGTACACCAACGACGGCCAGGGCCACCTGGGCGGCGGCGCCCTGATGTGGCCGGGCGGCGGGCTCTGGCAGGGCTTCAAGTCGCTGGTGGCCGGGGACTTCAACGGTGACGGCAAGGTGGACCTCGCCGGCATCGACGCCTACAACGACCTGCGGGTCTACCTCGGCAACGGCGACGGGACGCTCAACACCTCCTACGGCGGCTGGAAGATGCTGCCGGGCAACGGCAACTGGGTCAACTTCCACGGGCTGGCCGCCGGGGACTTCAACGGCGACGGCAAGGCGGACATCGCCGGGATCGACGCCTACAACGACCTGCGGCTGTACACCGGCAACGGCGACGGGACGCTCAACACCTCCTCCGGCGGCCTGATGTGGCCGGG
This sequence comes from Kitasatospora sp. NPDC058965, assembly GCF_042741245.1. NCBI lineage: Bacteria > Bacillati > Actinomycetota > Actinomycetes > Kitasatosporales > Streptomycetaceae > Kitasatospora > Kitasatospora sp. NPDC058965. The sequence goes on along the minus strand of NZ_JBHYKG010000488.1, from coordinate 240 downwards.
CGGCGGGCTGTGGCAGGGCTTCGGGGCGATCGCGGCGGGCGACTTCAACCACGACGGCAAGGCGGACATCGCCGGGATCGACGCCTACAAGGACCTGCGGCTGTACGCGGGAAGCGGGAACGGGACGCTGAACACCTCGTCCGGCGGGATGCTGTGGGGCGGGGCCGGCTACTGGGGCGGGTCCTGACCGGACACCGGCCCCGACGACCGGGTGGGCCCCGGGTGCTGCGGCACCCGGGG
>NZ_JBHYKG010000487.1:0-4320 GCF_042741245.1 Kitasatospora sp. NPDC058965 | reverse complement strand
CAGGCGACCACCGAGGAGACCGCGGAGGCCCGCGCCGCGCTGGCCGCGCTGGCGGCGCTCCCGGGCCGGCAGCGCATGGTGATGGTCCTCCACCTCGTCCACGGCTTGTCCCAGCCGGACATCGCCGAGCAGCTGAACATCCGTCGCAGCACCGTCGCCGCCCACGTCTTCAAGGCCCGCCGCACGCTGGAGGAGGTCCTCGGGATGCACCCGACCGAGCGCGGTGAGGAGCGGACCGGCCTGTTGGCGGGCGGGCGCCCGGCGGGCCTGCTCCGGCCGGTCACCCTGCTGGCGCAGACCGGCCCGGCCGACCCGCTGGCCGAGCGGCTCCGGGCGGCCGAGGACTGGCTCCGGGCCGGGTTCGAGGCCGACCCCGACGCCGTCCGGGCGGCCTGCGCCCGCCTGCCCCGGGTGCCGTCCGGACGGCGCGGGGGCGAGCGGTCGTGAGGCGGGTCGCCTCGGCGCTGTTGGCCCTCGGCCTGCTGGCGAGCATGTACCTGCTGGCCCTGCTGGTGGTCCTGGTCGGACTGGTCTTCGTGTTCGTCCCGCTGACCGGACCCAAGCCCGACCCGGCGGCCGCGGTGCGCGACCTGCTGCTCTTCGGGCCGATGACCGCCGCGGTGGTGGTCGGCGTCCTGACGGTCAGTCGCCCGCCCGACGCCGTCGACGGCGCGGTGCCGGTCTCCCCGGAGCAGGCCCCGGCCCTGTGGGAGCTGGTGACCGACCTGGCCGCCGAGGTCGGCACCCGGCCGCCGGCCGAGATCCTGCTGGTCGCCTCGGCCAACGCCGAGGTGGCCGAGGAGGCGCCGATGCTGGGCCTGCTCGGCGGGCGCCGACGGATGTACCTCGGGGTGCCGCTGCTGGTGGGCATGACCGTCGCGGAACTGTCCGCGGTGCTCTGCCACGAACTCGGCCACTACGCCGGCCGCGACACCCGGGCGGCCGCCGTCGCCTACCGCGGCGCGGTCGCCGTGGACCGGACCCTGGAACGGCTGCGGCGCGTCGACAACGCCTACCGGTCCCGGTTCGTCTCCGGCTATCCACGGCTGCTGGCCTGGGCCCTGGCCCGGTACGCCGCAGCGTACCGGCGGCTCTCGCTCACCGTCCGGCGCAGCCAGGAGATCACGGCCGACGCCGTCGCCGCCGCGACCGTCGGCCCGCAGGCCACCGCCGACGCCCTGCGCTCCGTGCACCTGTTGGCCCTGGCCTGGGAGGACTACCGCACCCACTACGTCGAGCCGGTGCAGCGGGCCGGCTTCCGGCCCGCCGACCCCGTCGAGCCGTTCCGCCGGATGCTGCGCGACGAGCGGTACCGGAACGCGCTCGCGAAAGTGCTCGACTCCCCCGGGTTCGGCGCCACCTCGCCCGAGGACACCCACCCGGCGCTGGCCGAACGGCTGCGCACGCTGGCCTCGTTGGCCGCGCTCCCCGGCCGGCCGCCGGTCCGCCCCGGCCTGCCCGCGTCCGCCCCGGCGGGCCGACTCGTCGCGGGCGCCGAGTGCTTGACCGCGGCCGTCCAGGACACCGGTTCCGGCGCCGTCGACGTCCCCGTCGACCGCTGGACCGAACTCGCCGCCGAGGCGTCGGCCGCGGCCCTCGCCGAGGAGCTCGTCCGCGCCGTACGCCGGATCGCCGACCGGCCCGCGCCCACCCTGGGCACGGTGCTGGACGTCCTGGAACGGGGCACCGACCTCTGGCTGCCCACCCCGGCCGCGCTGGACCTGGCCGCCGCCGCCCTCTTCGCGCTCGTCGGGCAGGCCCTGGTGCGGAGCGGGCAGGCGCGCTGGGAGTTGACCTGGACCGGCCCGAGCCGCCTGCTCGGCGACGAGTCCCTGGCACTGCACCTGGCCGACCTCGCGGCGGCCGCCGTCCGCCGCCCGGCGGACGTCGACCGCCTGCGCCTGCAACTGGTGCTCTGCGGCCTCGACCTGGCCGCCCCCGCTCTCCGCCGCCCGACCACCGCGTCCGCCGAGCCCGACCGACCGGCCGAACTGACGACCATCGGGCCCGCTTCGCGGACCACCGCGTCGGCCGGGGAGTCCACCACCGTCCGCTCCGCCTTCGTGGCGATCATCGTGGTGATCGGCATCGTCAGCCTGATCCAGCTGAACTCCGACTCCGGCGGCACGGACTCCGCCCACACCCCCTACTCCTACCGGACCCCCGGCCTCCCGGCCCCGACCAGCCCCGGCTACCTCCCCTTCGCCCCACTGCCGACGCCCCCCTTGTCCGCAGCGCGGCCCCCGTCGCTCTTCCTGCCCTCCGCCCTCGCGGTCCCGATCACCGTCACCGTGCAGCCCGGGGACACCCTGGGCGCCCTGGCGCTGAAGTACCACACGACGGTGCAGGAGTTGCAGTCCCTCAACGGCCTCGGCGACTCCACCGAGATCGGCGTCGGCCGGCAGCTGGTGGTCGAGTACCTGCACCTGCACTGAGGCCGGCGGTGCGACGTGGCGGTGGCGGGCGGCCGGGCGCCCGGTCACCGATCACCGTCGCCGACCGGCCTACGCCTTGCTCATCGCCGCGCGGCGGCCCTGAGCAGGTCGGTCACCAGCGCCAGCGGCGGCCAGTCCAGGCGGCCGTGCCGGGCCACCGCGTACGCGCGCAGCTCGACGTCGGGGGCGGCCAGCGGGACGAGCCGCACCCCGGGCAGGGTCGGGAAGCCGATCGGGAGCAGCGCCACGCCCAGGCCGGCCGCGATCATCTCCTGCACCAGGTCCAGGCTGTCGGCCTGGTGGGTGACCCGCGGGCGGAACCCCGCCATCGAGGCGAGCGTGCGGATCACCTCCTCGTCGGCCGTGTTGCGGGAGTTGACGATCCAGTCGCTGGTCCGGAAGCGCGCGAAGACGTCCAGCGTCGTGCCCTCGCCCGTCCCCTTCTCCGTCCCTTCCTCCGGCTCGGCCTCGGCCGGCACGCCGAGCCCCCACCTGGCGGTCCACAGCGGCGTCGCACTGACCGTGGGGTCCTCGGCGGCCGGCGCCAGGGTGTAGTCGTAGGTGAGGGCGAGGTCCACCTCGTCGGCCGCCAGCAGCTCCAGCGACTCCGCGGGCTCGTGCTCGCGGATGAGGACGTGGACCCGCGGCGTGCTCGTCGCGAGCTCCACCACCACGGGCAGCAGGTAGCCGCGGATCGCGGTGGCGAAGCCGGCCACCCGCAGGGTGCCGTTGGGCTCGGCGCCCGGGCCGAGGTCCCGGTGCGCCGTCTCGACGGCGGCCAGGATCGTCACCGCGTGCTCGGCGAGCCGCCGGCCGGCCGGTGTCAGTCGGACCAGCCGCCCGGCGGGCTCGATCAGCGCGGTGTCCATGTCGCGGGCCAGTGCCGCGATCTGCTGCGAGACCGTCGAGGTGGTGATGCCGAGCACATCCGCGACCGCGCGCATCGAGCCCAGTCGGGACAACTCCGCAAGGATCTGCAGCCGCCGGGTGTCCATCCCGCCATTGTTCAGCTTTCCCGAACGGTTTGTCCATGATCGGCACGTGGACGGCAACGGTGCGCGCGTCATCTACTGAGGCCCATGAGCACGCTGGAAGCCGTCACCCGCGCCCGCACCGCCCGGCCACACCTGCACTCCGCCCGCGGCGGGGCCCTGATGGCCGTGGGCGCGATGTCCTCGGTCCAGCTCGGGCTGGCCCTCTCGGTCCCGCTCTTCGCCCAGCTCGGCGCCGTGGGCACGGCCGGGCTCCGGCTGGCCTGGGCCGGCCTGCTCGTCCTGCTGCTGGTCCGCCCGCGCCCGCGTGACTTCGCCCGCCGGGACCTGCTGACCTGCGCCCTGCTGGGCCTGGTGACGGCGGGCATGGTGCTGCTCTTCATGCTCTCCGCCGCGCGCATCCCGCTGGGCACCGCGAGCGCGCTGGAGTTCCTCGGCCCGCTCGCGGTCTCGCTGCTGCGCCCCGGCGGCGGACGCAAGGCCTGGACGGCGTCGGCCGCCCTCGGCGTCCTGCTGCTGACCGAGCCCTGGCGCGGCGGGATCGACCCGGCCGGCCTCGGCTTCGCGCTCGGCGCGGCCGCCTGCTGGGCCGGCTACATCCTGCTGACCCAGCGCGTCGGCGACCGGGTCACCGGACTCAACGGCCTGGCGGTCTCGCTCCCGGTCGCCGGCGCCGTCACCGCCCTGGTCGCCGCCCCCACCGAACTCGCCCGTGCCACCTGGCCGCTGGTGCTCACCATGCTGGGCCTGGCCGTGCTCAGCACCGTGCTCCCGTTCACCCTCGAATTCCTCGCCCTGCGCCACCTCACCGCAGGCGCCTTCGGCACCCTGATGAGCCTGGAGCCGGCGATCGCCCTGGTCATGGGCGCCCTGGTCCTCGGTCAGATCCCGGG
>NZ_JBHYKG010000486.1:0-4326 GCF_042741245.1 Kitasatospora sp. NPDC058965 | reverse complement strand
GGGGGGGTCCTTACTTCGGTGGTTTTCGGTGGGGGGCCCCGCGTGGGGGGGGGGGGGGGGGGGCGGGGGGGGGGGGGGGGGGGGGGGGGGGGGGGCCCCCCCCCACGCCGACGGTGCGGGGGAGGAGCAGCGAGTGGCGCAGTGCGGCGCTCCCGCATCCCCGCCACTTAGTTCAAGGCGAGATTTAACGGCTGAGATAATCCGGCGTCAAGACCTCGTGCACGAGGGCGTCGAAGGCCGCGACGGCGCGATCCGCCCCCGCGGGAGCGGTTCGTGGGCGGCGGGCCCGGGCCCGGGGCGTCCCACCCCGCACTCGGGGCCTATCGTTCGTGATCATGCCCACCAATGCAGAGACAGTCGCGCTGGCCCTGGACCGCATCACGGCCGCATACGTGTTCCCCGAGCGCGCGGCGGAGATGGACCGCGCGGTCCGCAAGCGGCTGGCCGCCGGCGAGTACGACGACCTGACCGGCCCCACGCTCTGCGAGACGGTGACCGCGCACCTGCGCGAGGTCTGCCCGGACCAGCACCTGGGGCTGCGCTGGCGGGACGAGCCGCAGCCCGTGGTGGCGGTGGACGAGGAGCGGGGCCAGGCCGCCTTCCTGGCCCGGATGCGGGCCGCCAACCACGGGGTCCGGCGCTTCGAGCACCTGGAGGGCAACGTCGGCTACCTCGACATCCGGCGGATCGCCGACGCCGGCGAGGGCGCCCGGGTGATCGGCGGGGCCATGGAACTGGTCGCCGGGACCCGCGCCCTGGTCCTCGACCTGCGCGAGTGCCTCGGCGGCTCGCCCGAGGGCTGCACCACCTGGTGCAGCTACTTCTTCCCGGACGACCACACCCACCTCAAGGACATCTACGACCGCCTGACCGACACCACCCGCCAGTACTGGACCGTGGCGCACTTGCCCGCCCCGCGCTACCTCGACCGCCCGGTCTACGTGCTCACCAGCGCGCGCACCTTCTCCGGCGGCGAGGACCTCGCCTACACCCTGCAGGCCCACCGGCTCGCCCTGGTGGTCGGCGAGACCACCCGCGGCGGCGCCCACCCCACGGGCAGCTACCAGCTGGACGCCCACATCTCGGTCCGGGTGCCGAGCGCCCGGGGGATCAGTGTCGCCACCGGCACCAACTGGGAGGGCGTCGGCGTCGCACCCGACCTCGCCGTCCCGGCGGACCAGGCACTGGAGGTCGCCCACCAGCACGCGCTGACCCGCACCGCGTCGTAGACCGAACACCGTGGGCGGGCTCCCGGCGCTCGGGAGGCCGCCCGCGGCGGGGGAGACCGTCTGCCGGCCCGTGGCACGGGCGGGTGCTTCCTGACGCGGTACCAGGATCCAAGGATCGCGGAACCTTTGGGCAACGGCGGGCGAATGCCCGACGAAAGTAGCGCGGTTGCGCAAATATCTACGCGCATCTACTTGCCCGTTCTTCGGCTCTCAATGACCATACGGACAGCAATCGTCTGAGCATGCACCGTCATTGAACGGAGTCGCAGAGATGAGGAAGTGGAAGAAGAGATCGGCGAGCGTGGCGCTGGTCGGCGCTCTCGCCCTCGGCGGGGCCTCCCTGGCCACCGCCGCGGGGGCGGGCGGGCGACCCACCACCGGCGTCGGCTCGTGCACGCTGAAGGGGTGGGACGCGGGCAGCAGCCCGGCGAACGCCAAGGACCTGCCGGCCGGCAAGCGTCCGATGAACTACAAGCCGGACGACTTCGACTGCTCCGGTGCGGTCTTCGCCGCCCCCGGCGTGGAGTTCAAGAAGTTCCCGCAGCCGAAGGACTTCAGCATCACCGACAAGACCGTCATGCAGACGGTCAACGGCCAGCAGGCGGTGACGGCACAGCCCACCGCGGCGGTGAACCCGACGGCGCCCTACTTCCCGCCGTTCCAGCACTTCGTGATCATCTACCGGGAGAACCACACCTTCGACGACTACCTCGGCGACTGCGCGACCACGATCGCCGCCGGGTGCAACGGCCAGGTGCAGAGCACCAACCACATCAGCTCGGTGCCCAACCTGCACAACCTGGCGAAGACCTACTCGCTCTCCGACTCGTACAGCACCGGGGTCCAGCCGCCGTCCGGTCCCAACCACTGGTTCCTGTTCTCGGGGCAGTCCTCGTCGAGCAGCCAGCAGCAGTCGTACCCCGCGAACGGCACCCAGTTCGACCGCTTCCTGCAGAGCGACTCCGGGCCCGCGGACGAGGGCACCAACGCCTGCACCGCGCCGTCCGGCAGCAGCAGCGGCACCAGCCCGTACACGATGATCGTGAACGGGGACATCTACTGGATGCTCAACAGCGGCAGCGGCTACTGGAAGAACCCGGGCGACGGCAAGGTCGAGGTCCTGCCGCCCAACCGGCCGGGGACCAACATCCCCGAGGAGCTGCACACCAACGAGTACACCTGTCAGAACCAGAGCATCCCCGACAGCACGGTGTCGAACGACTACCTGAACTTCATCAACACCAACGGGATGCCGGCGTACAACTACGTCGAGCTGTTCAACGACCACCCGGGCACCTACCAGGACGTCCCGGGCAACGACACGGCGACCAACAACATCGTCAACTCGATCATGACCAACCCGACGTACAAGGACAACACCTTGATCGTCGTGACCGAGGACGACACCCAGAACGGCAGCAACGGCTCGGACCACGTCAGCAACACCTACCGGGTGCCGCTGCTGGTGATCGGGAACCCGGCCTACGTCAAGCAGCACTACGTCTCGCACGTCGCGTACAACACGGGCAACGTGCTGGCGGCGATGGAGCGCACGATGGAGAACGTGCACTCCGGGGTCATCGACCCGAACGACAACCTCGGCACCGCCACGTTCCCGATGACCACCGCGGACCAGACCGCGCTCGGCGACCCGCTGGAGGACTTCTGGGTGCAGGGCGCGACCCCGCTGTCCGCGTCCGCCAAGGGCTCCCCGACCACCGGCAACGCGCCGTTGACGGAGAGCTTCACCGGCTCGGCCACCGGCGGCACCGCCCCCTACACGTACAGCTGGAACTTCGGTGACGGGACCAGCAGCACGGCCCAGAACCCGAGCCACACCTACACCGCCGCCGGCACCTACACGGCGACGCTGACCGTCACGGACAGCGCCTCGCCGGCGCACACCGCGACCTCGCAGGTGACCACCACGGTCAACGCCGTCGGCAATCCGCTGGCGGCCACCGCCTCGGCCACCCCGACCTCCGGCCAGGTGCCGCTGAACGTCGCCTTCACCGGCACCGGCACCGGTGGCACCCCGGCGTACACGTACAGCTGGAACTTCGGTGACGGGACCAGCAGTACGGCCCAGAACCCGAGCCACACCTACAGCACCGCGGGCACCTACACGGCGACGCTGACCGTCACGGACAGCGCCTCGCCCGCCAACACCGCGACCTCCACGGTGACCATCACGGCCTCGCCGATCGCCGCGACGGTGCCGGGCGCGCCCACCGGCCTGACCGGCACCGCCGGCACCGGCCAGGTGGCGCTGAGTTGGACGCCGCCGTCCAACACCGGCGGCGAGAACATCACCTCGTACAAGGTGTACCGCGGCACCGCCAGCGGCGGCGAGACGCTGCTGACCGGCGGCGGCTGCAGCGGCCTGGGTGCGGTGACCTCGTGCACCGACACGGGGCTGACGGCCGGTCAGACCTACTACTACAAGGTCACCGCGGTGAACGGCGTGGGCGAGGGGGCGCAGAGCAACGAGGCGTCCGCCACCCCCACCGGCAGCAGTTGCCCGGGCGGCCAGCTGCTCGGGAACCCGGGCTTCGAGAACGGCAGTTCCAACCCCGCGCCGTGGACCGTGACCTCGACGCACAGCCCCGTCCAGGTGATCAACAGCAGCACCTCCGAACCGCCGCACGGCGGCACCTGGGACGCCTGGTTGGACGGCTGGGGCAAGGCCACCACCGACACGCTGGCCCAGACCGTCACGCTGCCGACCGGCTGCACCAACTACAACTTCAGTTTCTGGCTGCACGTCAACACGGCCGAGACCACGACGACCGCCGCCTACGACACCCTCAAGGTGCAGGTGCTGAACAGCTCCGGCACCGTCCTCGGCACCCTGGCCACCTACTCCAACCTCAACCACAACACCGGGTACGCGCAGCACACGTTCAACCTCGGCGCGTACGCCGGACAGCAGGTGACGCTCAAGTTCACCGGCACCGAGGACTACGAGTACCAGACCTCGTTCGTGCTCGACGACACCGCGCTGAACGTCAGCTGAGTCCGACGGGCGGGCGGACCCGGACCGGCACGCCGGGTCCGCCGCGCACGAGGTGAACGCGGAACCCGCCGGGTGGCGCAC
>NZ_JBHYKG010000485.1:0-4372 GCF_042741245.1 Kitasatospora sp. NPDC058965 | reverse complement strand
GCGCCCGGCGGTGCTGCTGCTCGCGGCCGACCGGGCCCCGGGCAGCCCCGGAGGGCAGGGCCTGCTGGCGGCGCTGGGCCCCGGCGCCCGCCTGTCGGTCGGACCGCCGGTGCCGCCGGCGGAGGCCGCCGACTCGCTGCGCTGCGCCGAGCGCGGACTCGACCTGGTGCGGCGCGGCGTGCTGCCGGACCGCGGGCCGCTGCGCTGCGCCGAGCACCTCGGCACCCTGCTGCTGTACGCCGACGAGCCGCTGCAGCACCTGCTGCGCCGCCACGAGTTGGCGCCGCTCGACGGACTGCCCGGCACCCAGCGCGCCCGCCTGGTGGAGACCCTGCTCGCCTGGCTGCAGAGCGGCTGCACCGTCCCGCCGGTGGCCCGCGCGCTGCACGTCCACCCGCAGACCGTGCGCTACCGCCTGCGCCGGCTGGAGCAGCTCTTCGGTGACCGGCTGCGGGATCCTGGTGGCCATCTGGACCTCGAACTGGCCCTGCGGGCCGAGGTGCTGGGCGCGGCCCGGCGGGCCCGCGAGCTGCCTGTGGGGCGGTTGCGGCCGTCGGGGGCCGCCTGACGGGCGGGGTGTTGCCGTGCGCCGTGCGGGATCCCGGTGGCCATCTGGACCTCGAACCGGCCCTGCGGGCCGAGGTGCCGGCCGCCGCCCGGTGGCCCCGCGAGCTGCCTGTGGGGCGGCTGCGGCCGTCGGGGGCCGCCTGACGGGCCGGGTGTTGCCGTGCGCCGTGCGGGACCCCGGTGGCCATCTGGGCCTCGAACTGGCCCTGCGGGCCGAGGTGCCGGCCGCCGCCCGGCGGGCCCGCGGGCTGCCTGCCGGGCGGTTGCGCCCGTCAGGAGCCGCCCGGCAGGCCGAGCGCGCCGGCCAGCAGCGGCCAGGACCGCTGGTACTCCGTCTCCCAGTAGGCCCAGCTGTGCGTCCCGCCGGCGTAGAAGTCCTCCTGGGCCGGGATGCCGGCCAGCCGCAGCCGCAGCGCGAAGGCCTGCGCGGCCGGCCACAACGCGCTCTCCAGGATGCCCCCGGCCGGGTCGCCCCCGCTCAGGCCGGTGCCGGTGGAGAGGAACAGCCGGGTGCCGCGCAGCCGGTCCGCCAGCCAGGTCGGGTCGTTGGCCGCCCAGCGGGGGAACTGCAGGACCGGATCGCCCCACAGCGAGAGCGGGTCGAGGTTCTCCCGCGCCACGATCGCCTCGACCACGGCCGGCATGCCCGGCAGCGTGGTGTCGAGGATGCCGCTGTAGGAGGCCGCCGCCGCGAACGCCCCTGGGTGGCGGGCGGCGAACGCGACCGCCGCCCACCCGCCGGTGGACACGCCCGCGACCGCCCGGGTGCCGCCCGCCCGGAAGTCGCGCTGCAGCAGCTGCATCAACTCGGTGACCTGGAAGGTCTCGTAGTCCGGCCGGTCGGCGCCGCCGTGCCACCAGGCGGTGGGGATGCCGGTGGGGCCGGACGCGGGCATCGCGACGATCACCGGCTGCCCCGCCGTGAACCGCTCGATGTCGGTCGAGCGGACCCAGGAGCTGTCGTCGTCGTGCGCCCCGTGCAGCAGGTAGAGCACCGGCCAGCTGCGGGTGGCGTCGGCGGACCAGCCGGCGGGCAGCAGCAGACGGGTGTCGACCGTGCCGCCGACGGCGGGGGAGGAGATGGTCAGGTCGACCAGCCGGCTGTCCAGCCAGGAGGCGGAGACCACCCGGGCGCCGTCGTCGGCCGCCGCCGCGAAGGCGCGGGACGCCGCCGGCGCGGGCACGGCGGCCGCGAGGGTGAGGGTGAGGGCTGCGGCGAGCAGCGCCGCGCAGGCGCTGCTCCGGTGACGTGGCATCAGGACGGCTCCGGCGAGATGGGCGGGTGGGGGGCGAGGGCGCGGTCGAGCAGCGCGGCGAGCGCGTCGACCAGGGGCGGGTCGAGGAGTTCCAGGTGGTGTCCCGGCAGCGGGGTGACGGTGAGGTCGGGGCAGTGGGCGTCCCAGCCGAGGGCCTCGTCGGTGCGCCGGTAGCGCGGGTCCGGGACGGTGTGCGGGGCGGGTTCGGTGGCCCGGTAGAGCAGGGTCCGCCCGGCGTACCGGCGCGGTCGGTGGCGCTCGCCGCTGCGCAGGTCGAGGTAGGAGGTGCGCTGGTGCTCCAGCACGGCGGGCGACAGGTCCACCGCCTGGGCCAGTTCCTTGAGTACCAGGTCGATCCCGGCCACCGGGTCCAGCGCGGCGAGTCGGTCGTACGGGAGCGGCAGCGGCCGGCCGTAGGTGCGCTCCACGTAGGCCGCGAAGCCGGCCAGCCGCCGGTGGGCCAGCTGCTCCTCGGTCAGCCCGGGGGCCAGCAGCGGCAGCACGCTGTCGATCAGCACCAGGGCGGTGACGGTGCCGTGCCGGGCCAGCAGCCGGGCGGTGTGCTGGGCCACCAGGCCGCCGTACGACCAGCCGCCCACGGCCCAGGGCCCGCCCGGGACCCGGTCGCGGATCGCCGCCGCGCAGGCCGCGGCGCGCTCGCCCACCTCGGTCAGGTCGGCGAGGCGCTCCAGGCCGTAGCAGGGCTGGTCGGCGCCGAGCCGCTCGGCCAGCGTGCGGTAGACGGCCGAGGAGCCCCCGGCCGGGTGGACCAGGAAGAGCGGTGCCCGCCCACCGGTCTCGCGGAAGGCCCGGACCGGCCCGGTGACCGGGGTCTCCAGCCGGGGGCGGAGCAGCGAGGCGAGCGCGGCCAGGGTGGGCGGGCCGGAGCGCGCCGCGGCGACGTCCAGGCCGAGCCGTTCGGCGACCCGGGCCAGGCCGTCCACCGGCAGCCGGTCCTCGACGCCCGGCGCGGCCGTCCCGCTGACGCTGTGCCAGGTCTGCGCGACGCGCCGCTCGGCGGCGTCCCGGGGCAGCACTCCGGTGGCCGGTGCCTCGCGTCCCTCGCCGGTCGGCGGTGCGTCCAGGCGGGCGGCGAGCGTGCGCAGGGTGGCCCCGCGCAGCAGCTCGCCCGGCGGGACGTCGGTGCCGAACTCGTGCCGGACCCGGGTGAGCAGCCGCGCGGCGGTCAGCGAGTCCAGGCCCAGCCCGGTGAGTGGGACCGCCGGGTCGACCAGTCCGGGGTGGCGGCCCAGCACGTCGGCGAGCAGCGCCGTCAGCCGGCCCAGCGTGTCGACGCCCGGCGGCGGTGCGGCTCCGGCCGGCCCGCGGGGCACGGGCGGCGGCGCCCCGACCCAGCACACCTGGTGCTGCCAGCCGGGCGAGGGCAGGTCGACGACCCGGCCACCCGGGTGCAGCGCCCGCGGATCCAGCGGCACCCCCTCGGCGAGGGCCGCGGCCAGGGCGCGGCGGAACGCCAGCGCGTCGTCGTCGGGGTCCCGGCGGAGCGCGGCCAGCAGCACCGGGTCCGGCACGCCGACGGCGCGCAGCGTGTCCGCCAGCGGGAGGAGCTGGGTCGGGTGGGGCGACACCTCCAGGAAGCTCCGGTGGCCGTCCTGCGCCGCCGCGCGCACCGCCTGCTCGAACCGGACCGGGCGGCGCAGGTTGGCCGCCCAGTAGGCCGCGTCGAACGAAGGGGCCTGCCGCGGGTCGTCCAGCACCGTGCCGTAGCAGGGCACCCGCGGCTCACCCGGCGCGAGCCCGGTCAGCTGCGCGGTCAACGGCTCCAGCAGCGGATCGACCTGTGCGGAGTGGCCGGCCCCGGCCACGCCCAGCGACCGGGCCAGCAGGCCCCGGGCGGCGACCCGACGCAGCAGCTCCTCGATCTCGTCCCCGGTGCCGGTCACCACGCTCTGCTCCGGCGAGGCGTGCACGGCGACCTGAACGGTCGTCAGATCTGCGGTCAGCCGGCCGACTTCGTCGGCCGGGCAGCCGACCGCCGCCATCGCCCCGCCGGAGAGGCGGTCCAGCAGCCGGGACCGGACCGCGATCACCCGCGCGCCGTCCTGCTCCGTGAGTGCCCCGGCGACCACGGCGGCCGCCACCTCGCCCATGGAGTGCCCGATCACCGTGGCCGGCTCGACCCCGTAGCTGCGCCAGAGCTCCGCCAGCGCCAGCTGGACGCCGAACAGCACCGGCTGCACCACACCCGGCCGGGTCAACTCGACGTCGTCCCCGAGGTGCTGACGCAGGGACAGGCCGGCCTCGCCGAGCAGCAGCGGCTCCAGCCGGTCGACCGCCGCCGCGAACGCGGGCTCGACCAGGAGCAGACGCCGCCCCATCCCCGCCCACTGCGATCCGTAGCCCGAGAAGACCCAGACCGGCCGGTCCGTGCGGGCCGGCCTCGCGGCGGCGGGCAGCACCAGCGCCGGGTGCGGCCGCTGCTCGGCGAGCGCGGCCAGCGCCGCGGCGGCCTGCGCCACGTCCGCCGCCACCACGACCGCCCGGCACGGCCCGCGGCCGGTGCGCCCGGCCAGCGTGCGGGCGACGTC
>NZ_JBHYKG010000484.1:0-4430 GCF_042741245.1 Kitasatospora sp. NPDC058965 | reverse complement strand
ACCGGAACCGGGCTGTCCCCGCCCGGGGCGACACGTCCGCGGGGCAACGCCCCTACCCGCCGGGTCCGCACTACCCATGTCCGGCCGACCGGTACCTAGCCGTACCCCCGCATGATGCGGGAACGAGACCGGAATCCGTCCCGATTTCAGTGGCTCACCGCCCTGCGGTGGACTTTTCATGGGAAGTGCTCAGAAAAAGCCAGTTGTCGACCATCGGGCAACGCGACGATCCGGCCAGGACCGGAGAGCTCCCTCCTCACACCGCTTCCGTCCGCCGCCAAAAGCCGAATTCCGAGGGACTGACCTCGCTCCGTCCAGTCGGCCGAAGAACCTTTGCGGCGCCGGCCCCGTCGGGGTCGATTTCCACGGCTCGCAACCTCTCGCCCGCGCTGCAGCAGTACGACGTCCGGAGACCGACATGACCACCACCTGCGTGCCCGAATCGGCCGGACAGCGGATGCCCCTGCTGCCCCCCTCGTCTCGTCGAGCGGTCTGCACCGCGGATGCCGTTCACGAAAGCGTTCCGCAGCTGCGACATTTCGCCGTCTTCTGCGTCCGCAGGTTCGGCGTCCCGCCGGACGCGGCCGACACCGTGGGCCTGGTCGTCAGTGAACTCGTGACCAATGCGGTCCTGCACAGCGGCAGCCGCTCGGTCGCGGTGCTCGTCGGCCTGGAGGCGGCGGGCCTGCTCATCGCCGTGCGTGATCACGGAAGCTGGCGCGAACGGCCACGCCCCCGACTGAGCAGCGCGGACGACCGGGCCCCGTGCGGGCGCGGCCTGGCCCTGGTCAGCGCCGTCACCGAACGGTGCACGATCAGTTCCGGTACCACCGGGACACTCGTCGAGGCACACCTGCGCCTGGCCGAGCATCCCGTCGCCCACGGCGGCGACCGGTGACGGCGGCCGGTGCCGAATGGGCCCGGCCCGCACTCCACGGCCAGGCGCGGCGGCGCGCCGCCCACCGGGCGCGCGTCCTGCGGTCCCTGCGCTGCGACGGGCCGGCGATCCGGCAGGAGCTCGCCTCGCGCACGGCGCTGTCGACCACCACCGTCTCCAGCCTCCTCGCCGAGTTGGAGCACGAAGGCCTGATCACCCAGCAGGCCGTCCGGCACGGCGGCACCGGTCGCCGACCCGTGCTCGTCTCCTTCAACCGGGATGCCGGCACCGCGCTGGCCGTCGACGTCGGTCCGGATCGCCTGGCGGTGGCCGTCGGCAGCCGGCCCGGCGGTGTCCTGGCGGAGTGCCGGGTGCCCCTGCCGGCCCAGGCCGACCCGCAGGGCGCGGATCGCGTGCTGTCGGCGTGCGCGGAACGGGCCCTGGCCGAGGCCGGGACGGACCCGGAGACCCTGGTGGGCGTGACCGTCGCGCTGTCGATGCCGCCCCGGGCCGGGTCCGACGGTGCGGAGTCGGGAGCCTCGGAACTCCTGTGGGCGGGCGCCGCGCACCGTACGGTGGGCGCCAGGTGGCGCATTCCCGTCACGGTCGAGCGGGGGGCACGGCTCGGCGCCCTGGCGGAGTACTCCCGTGGCGGGGCCGCGGGTGCGCACAGCATCGTCAACATCACTCACGCCGGGGCGGCCGAACTGGGCGTGGCGATCGACGGCACCCTGCTGCGCGGGCACTCGGGCCGCGCCGGGAGGCTCGGCCACCTGCTGGTCCGGCCCGACGGCCGAACCTGCCGGTGCGGACGACGCGGCTGCCTCGACGCGTACCTCACGCCTGCGGCCCCGTTACAGCTCTCCGGGCGTGCACCCGACGACCTGCCGGACGACGGCCGGCTCGCCCGGTTCGCCGAGGCGGTCGCCGCAGCCGCAGCGCTCATCGACCCCTCGGTCATCGTGCTCGGCGGCGCACTCGCCTCCGAGGGCGAGCGCCTCGAGGCACCGCTGCGTCGGGCCCTGAGCAGTGTGCCCTTCCGACCGGCAGTACCGGTCGTCCGCTCCACGCTCGGGGACCGTGCCCCGCTCCTGGGCGGTCTGGATCTGGCGCTCGCGCAGCCGCGGGTTCCCGTCGAACCACCGTGACGGCGCCGTACCCGGGCGCGGCCGGCTTGAGCAGTCAACAACATGCCTGTTCAAGGGGCTGGTTCGGCCTGCCCGCCCGGTGAAGGGGCCGGACCGGCGGCCGCCCTCCCCGATGGTCACAAGGCGATCTCGACTCCGGTTCGTGCTTGACGCCGGACCGCGGAGAGAGTGTCATGTGTCGCATCACGTTCGACTTTGTTTGTTCTTGGGGCATTCGACTGTCGACACCCACGCACAGTCCCGCGAGACCCCACCCTCGCCCCCGAGCCCGGCTGTCGGATCCGACGCCACCGACATCCCCCACCCCGCGCCCGCCCGCGCACGCTCGAAGGAGCCGACCATGCTTCGCACCACCAGCCGAGCCGCTGCCCTCGTCCTGCTCGCCGCCGTCGGCCTGACGGCCTGTTCCACCGGTCAGGAGACCGCCAACAGCAGCGGGAACGCCGCACCGGTCAGCGGCAAGATCTCCCTCACGTACCTGCAGAAGCAGGGCGACCAGGAGTACTTCATCGGCGAGGCCGCCGGTGCCAAGGCCAAGGCCCAGCAGCTGGGTGTGGACCTGAAGGTGGTCAACCTCGGCAGCGACGCCAACAAGACGATCAGCGAGGTCCAGTCCGCGATCGCGCAGAAGAGCAACGGCCTGATCGTCGTGGTGCCGGACCCGGCGGTGGGTCCGCAGGTCGTGCAGACCGCCAAGGACGCGGGCGTGCCGCTGCTGACCTCGGACGACCAGATCTGCACCACCGGCACCGACCCGGCCGCCTGCGCCAAGCAGAACCTGGTGCCCCGGATCGGCTTCTCCGGCCAGCAGATGGGCACCGAGGTCGGCAAGCGCGCCGCCGAGGAGTTCAAGAAGGCCGGCTGGAACGCGGCCGACACCCGGATCATCTCCGCCTGGAAGCAGGACGTCACGGTCTGCGGCGACCGGGTCAAGGCCGCCGACGAGGCGTTCTTCGAGGCCGCCGGCCAGGTGAAGACCCTGGACGTGGCCACCGACAACACGCCCACCGGTGCGCAGGACAAGGTCGCGGCCACCATCACCGCCAACCCGGGCGTCAAGCACTGGGTGGTCTGGGGCTGCAACGACGAGAACGTGCAGGGCGGTGTGACGGCCCTGCAGAACGCCGGCGTCAGCCCGGCCGACATCGACGGTGTGGGCCTGGGCGCCTACCTCGCCTGCAAGGACTGGTCCGCCGGGAAGCCCTCGGGCATGAAGGCCGCGCTGTTCATCAACGGCAGCGACGTCGGCGCCCTGGCCGTCCAGACCATGTACGACAAGCTCAAGAACGGAAAGGACTTCCCGCAGGAGGCCTTCGCCCCCACCACCATGGTGGACCCGACCTCCTGGCAGTCCGCCGGCGTCAGCTGCAGCTGACCTCCCCCCGATCCGGCCGCGCCCGACCTTCCCGGCGGGCCCGGCCACCAGCCGCCCCCGTCCCCGATGACCCGATGCCCACCGGGGCCGGGGGCGGCGACCAACTCCTCCCGCTCCGCTCGAAGGCGACCACCATGAGCCAGGCCCACGGCACCACCCCGGATCCCCGCCCACCCCGTGACCGCTCCCGCGACACGGCCGGAGTGCGGGGCCTGTCCAAGCGGTTCGGCGCCGTCCAGGCCCTGTCCGACGTCACCCTGGACTTCCCGGCCGGCCAGGTCACCGCCCTGATGGGCGAGAACGGCGCCGGCAAGTCCACCCTGCTGAAGATCCTCACCGGCGACCACCAACCGACCCTCGGCAGCGTCGTCCTCGACGGCCGGGCCCTGCACCTGTCCTCGCCGACCGAAGCCCGCCGGGCCGGGATCCGGATCATTCCGCAGGAGCCGGAGATCATCCCGCACGTGTCGGTGGCGGAGAACGTGTACGCCGGCTCGCTGCCCCGCAGGGCGGGGCGCCGGTTGGACCGGGCCGAGTTGCGCCGTCGGATCGAGGCGGACCTGGACCGGCTGGGCTTCTCCCGGGTGCTCGATCCGGACCTGTTGGGCTCGGAGCTGACGCCGGCCCAGCGCCAGCTGGTGGAGATCCTGCGCGCGCTCACCGGCGACGCCAAGGTGATCGCCTTCGACGAGCCGACCAGCTCGCTCTCCGAGCAGGAGGTGGACGCGCTGTTCGCGCTGATCCGCCGGCTGCGCGAGCAGGGCGTGGCGGTCATCTACGTCTCGCACCGGATGAAGGAGATCTTCCAGCTGGCGGACCGGATCGCGGTGCTGCGCGACGGCACGCTGGCCGGGGTGCTGGACGCGGCCACGGCCGGTGAGGGCGAGCTGGTGCGGCTGATGGTGGGCCGCGACCTGTCGGACATGTTCGTGCGGCAGAACGTCTCCACCGACCGGGTGGTGCTGGACGTGCAGCACCTGACCACCGACCAGGTCAGCGACATCACGCTGCAGGTGCGGGCCGGTGAGGT
>NZ_JBHYKG010000483.1:0-4446 GCF_042741245.1 Kitasatospora sp. NPDC058965 | reverse complement strand
CCCGGGGTTCCCGGGCGGCCGGGCCGCGGTCGGCAGCGGTCAGAGCTCGCCGAGCGCCGCCAGGTACTCCTTGATGTCCCGCGCGTCCGGCAGGCCGTTGACGACCGACCAGCGCACCGCGCCGGCCTTGTCGATCACGAAGGTGCCGCGGACCGCGCAGCCCTTCTCCTCGTCGAAGACGCCGTAGGCGCGGGAGGCGGCACCGTGCGGCCAGAAGTCCGACAGCAGCGGGTACTCCAGGCCCTGCTGCTCGGCGAAGACGCGCAGCGAGAACGGTGAGTCGTTGGAGATCGCCAGGATCTGCACGTCGTCGTTCTGCAGCCGCGGCAGCTCGCCCTGGATCTCGCAGACCTCGCCGGTGCAGACACCGGTGAACGCGAACGGGTAGAACACCAGCACGACGTTCTTCTCGCCGCGGAAATCGGAGAGCTTGACCAGCTCGCCGTGCTGGTTCTTCAGCTCGAAGTCCGGAGCCTGGGTACCGACCTCGATGGCCATGGTGAGGACCTTTCTCAGCGGTGGGCGCGGCACTGCGACGCGTCCATGGGTACGGGGCGGCCCGAGGGGCCGACCGCGGCACATCCTCGCATCCGAAGGGACCGATTCGGCCGAACGGGTGAGTTCAGGGGGCGCTTAGGGGGAATGTTCGCCCCGGGCGAACAGGGGCCTCGGCGACGCCTACAGGCCGGCCGCGGATGCGGACGGGCCCCGCTGGAGGAAGCTCCAGCGGGGCCCGTCGCCCGCGGCGTCAGCGCTTCTTCGCGACCTTCGGCGTGGCCAGCCGGGTGCCGGCCCAGTCGGCCGCCACCGTGATCGAGCTGGTCTGCGAGAGACCGGCGGTACGGGCCGCCTCGGCGATCTCGTGCGCCTCGACGTGGCCGTCCCGGCCCTTCTTCGGGACCAGCAGCCAGATCAGCCCGCCGTCGGCCAGGTACTCCTGGGCGTCGACCAGGATGTCGGTGAGATCCCCGTCCTCCTCGCGGTGCCACAGCAGGACGGCGTCCGCGACGTCGTCGTAGTCCTCGTCGACGAGATCCTCACCGGTGATCTCCTCGATGCCCTCGCGGAGATCCTGATCGGTGTCTTCGTCAAACCCCAGCTCCTGGACGATCTGACCGGGCTCGAAGCCCAGCTTGACGGCCGGGTTGGACTTGTCCGCGGGGTCCGCGGTCGCGCTCACGGGAATAACCTCCAGTATTTCGGCCCGGCGTCGGTGCCAGGGCTGTGGCCGTAGTCCACACGGGCGCGGCGGTTCGCGCAAGTACCCGACCCCCGATCCCACCCAAAGGTTGACGTGTCGTAGCAAGACACGCCGGATGCTGTGCCGGGAATCACACCGATTTGCCCTTTTGTCGACGGTTCGCCCATGCTGCGCATGCCGCGCGCGCTTCGGCAAGTCCTCACCCCTGTTCTCACGCTGAGCGCCCGAGATACGAACGGCATTCGAGGCAGAGCCGACCACGGGCGTAGAGTCTCCTGTTGGCCCTCACACCGGCGGCCCAAGGCGGACCGCCGGCCGCACGCCACCTGACCGGCTCCCTGACCAGGGGAGACGGTTACCGATCGGTAGAGATGACGGATCTCCGAACGCGGTAGCACGATGGAGGCGGCGCGACACACCAAGATTCGTCCGAGAGTGAAGGAACAGCGTGGCTTCCGGATCCGATCGCAACCCGATCATCATTGGCGGCCTTCCGAGTCAGGTCCCGGACTTCGATCCCGAGGAGACCGCGGAATGGCTGGAGTCGCTCGACGCGGCCATCGACGAGCGGGGACGTGAGCGCGCCCGCTATCTGATGCTCCGCCTCATCGAGCGGGCCCGCGAGAAGCGTGTGGCCGTGCCCGAGATGCGCAGCACGGACTACGTCAACACCATCGCCACCAAGGACGAGCCGTTCTTCCCCGGCAACGAGGAGATCGAGCGCAAGGTCCTCAACGCGACCCGGTGGAACGCGGCCGTCATGGTCTCCCGGGCCCAGCGCCCCGGCATCGGCGTGGGCGGCCACATCGCCACCTTCGCCTCCTCCGCGTCGCTCTACGACGTGGGCTTCAACTACTTCTTCCGCGGCAAGGACGCCGACGGCGAGTCCGGCGACCAGATCTTCTTCCAGGGCCACGCCTCGCCGGGCATCTACGCCCGCGCCTTCCTGCTGGACCGACTGAGCGAGCAGCAGCTCGACGCCTTCCGCCAGGAGAAGTCCAAGGCTCCGTACGGCCTGTCCAGCTACCCGCACCCGCGGCTGATGCCGGACTTCTGGGAGTTCCCCACCGTCTCCATGGGCCTCGGCCCGCTCGGTGCGATCTACCAGGCCCGGATGAACCGCTACCTGGAGCACCGCGGCATCAAGGACACCTCCGACTCGCAGGTCTACGCCTTCCTCGGCGACGGCGAGATGGACGAGCCCGAGTCGCTCGGCCAGCTGTCGCTGGCCGCCCGCGAGGGCCTGGACAACCTGACCTTCGTGGTCAACTGCAACCTGCAGCGCCTGGACGGCCCGGTCCGCGGCAACGGCAAGATCATCCAGGAGCTGGAGTCGCAGTTCCGCGGTGCCGGCTGGAACGTGATCAAGCTGATCTGGGACCGGACCTGGGACCCGCTGCTGGCCCAGGACCGCGACGGCGTCCTGGTGAACAAGCTGAACACCACCCCGGACGGCCAGTTCCAGACCTACGCCACCGAGACCGGCGCGTACATCCGCGAGCACTTCTTCGGGGACGACCTGCGGCTGCGCGCCATGGTCGAGGAGATGACCGACCAGCAGATCCAGCACCTGGGTCGCGGCGGCCACGACCACAAGAAGGTCTACGCGGCCTTCAAGGCGGCCCGCGAGCACAAGGGCCAGCCGACCGTCATCCTGGCGCAGACCGTCAAGGGCTGGACCCTGGGCCCCAACTTCGAGGGCCGCAACGCCACCCACCAGATGAAGAAGCTGACGGTCGAGGACCTGAAGCGCTTCCGCGACCGCCTGCACATCCCGATCACGGACAAGCAGCTGGAGGAGGGCTACCCGCCCTACTACCACCCGGGCCGTGACTCGGAGGAGATCCAGTACATGCACGACCGGCGCAAGGAGCTGGGCGGCTACGTGCCGACCCGCAAGGTGCGCCCGACGCAGCTGGTCCTCCCGGGCGAGGACGCCTACAAGGCGGTCAAGAAGGGCTCCGGCCAGCAGACCATCGCCACCACCATGGCGTTCGTCCGCCTGCTCAAGGACCTGATGCGGGACAAGGGCATCGGCAACCGCTTCGTGCCGATCGCGCCGGACGAGTACCGCACCTTCGGCATGGACTCGCTCTTCCCGTCGGCCAAGATCTACAACCCGCTCGGCCAGACCTACGAGTCGGTCGACCGCGAGCTGCTGCTGGCCTACAAGGAGTCGCCGACCGGGCAGATGCTGCACGACGGCATCTCCGAGGCCGGCTGCACCGCCTCGCTGATCGCCGCCGGGTCGTCGTACGCGACCCACGGCGAGCCGCTGATCCCGGTCTACGTCTTCTACTCGATGTTCGGGTTCCAGCGCACCGGCGACCAGTTCTGGCAGATGGCCGACCAGCTGGCCCGCGGCTTCGTGCTCGGTGCCACCGCCGGCCGCACCACGCTGACCGGTGAGGGCCTGCAGCACGCCGACGGCCACTCGCACCTGCTGGCCTCGACCAACCCCGGCGTGGTCGCCTACGACCCCGCCTACGGCTTCGAGATCGCCCACATCGTCCAGGACGGTCTGCGCCGCATGTACGGCTCCTCCGCCGAGCACCCGCACGGCGAGGACGTCTTCTACTACATGACGGTGTACAACGAGCCGATCCGCATGCCGGCCGAGCCGGAGAACGTGGACGTCGAGGGCATCCTCAAGGGCATCCACAAGTACGCGCCCGGCACCGCGGGCCAGGTCCCGGCGCAGATCCTCGCCTCCGGCGTGGCCGTGCCGTGGGCGCTGGAGGCCCAGCGGATCCTGGCCGAGGAGTGGAACGTCAAGGCCGACGTCTGGTCCGCGACCTCCTGGAACGAGCTGCGCCGCGACGCGGTGGAGGCCGAGGAGTTCAACCTGCTGCACCCCGAGGAGCCGCAGCGCGTCCCGTACGTGACGAGCAAGCTCCAGGGCGCCGAGGGTCCGTTCGTCGCCGTGTCCGACTGGATGCGCGCCGTGCCGGACCAGATCGCCCGCTGGGTGCCGGGTCAGTGGCAGTCGCTGGGTGCCGACGGCTTCGGCTTCGCCGACACCCGCGGTGCCGCCCGCCGGTTCTTCCACATCGACGCCCAGTCGGTGGTGCTGGCGGTGCTCACCGAGCTGGCCAAGCAGGGCAAGGTCGACCGCTCCGCGCTGAAGGAGGCGATCGACCGCTACCAGCTGCTGGACGTGGCCGCCGCCCACCCGGGCGCGGCCGGCGGCGACGCCTGATCGTCCACCGCGCACACGGCCGAGGGCCGGCCTCCCCGCTCCGGGG
>NZ_JBHYKG010000482.1:0-4464 GCF_042741245.1 Kitasatospora sp. NPDC058965 | reverse complement strand
CAGCCAGCCGGCCCCGCCGGCCAGCAGCGCCGCGCCGCCCAGCAGCAGGCGCCGGCGCCCGGGGTCGGCGCCCGCCCGCCCGGCCGCGGCCCGCCGTTCGCTCACCGGGTCCGCGAGGACCTCCGAGGGCGGGCCGAACCCGTCGCTGCACTCCGGCTCCAGCTCTATCACCGCTGTCTCCCTGCTGCTACGACCGCGGTCGGCCCGGTCACCGCCGTGTTCATCGGGGCGGATACTAACCGCCGCCCCGTTCGGCCCACAGGGGGTGGTCCGACTCGTGGACGTGCGCCAGGCAGGTGACGCGCGCGGCGCACCGCTCGCCCTGCCCGGAGCCCGGCCGCCCGCGGTGCGAGTCTGTGCCCGGTGCCGAGCAGCGAGGGAGGCCGGGTGGACCGGCGTGCGAGCAGGAGGCGGGCCCCGTGGGGTTCGGCCCTGGCCCTGATCCTGACCCTGACCGCGGGCGCGCCCGCCCGGGCCGATCCCGCCCCGGTCCCCGTCCCCGACCCGCCTGCCACGGCCGAGGCCCTGGCCCGGACCGACGCGGTGGCGGCGCTGCTGACGGATCTGCAGGCACTGCGCCACCGGGCCGAGGCGGCCGAGCAGGCCTCCACCGCCCGGGACGCCGACCTGGCCGCGCGCCGCGGGGAGCTGGGCCGGGCGGACGCCCAGGTCGACGCCGGGCAGCAACAGGTGGACGCGAGCCTGGCCGAGGCCGGGCGGCTCGCCGCCGAGCAGTACCGGGGCGGCGGGCTGAGCGGGATCGCCCGGCTGCTCTTCTCGTTCACCCCGGGCGGGTTCTTCGCCGCGGCCGGTGACGAGCAGGAACGTTCCCGCTCGGAGGCGGACGTGGTGGCCGAGCTGCGCGAGCGCCGCGACCGGCTGGCCGACACGCAGGCCGCCGCGCAGCAGGCCCAGCGCGCTGCCCAGGCCGCCGCCGACCAGGCCCGGGCGGCCAAGCAGGACGCCGAGCAGCAGGCCGGCCGGGTGGCCGCCCGGCTGGCCGCCCTGAGCGCCGCCGAGCTCTCCGCACTGGACGAGCGCGAGGGGGCGCTGGCCGAGCAGGCCCAGCAGCGGCTGCTGGCCTCGGGCGCCCTGGGCGCCGACGGCGGCCCGGCCTCGACGGCCGCGGCGACGGCGGTCGCCTACGCGCTGGCCCAGCTCGGCAAGCCGTACCTGTGGGGCGGCACCGGTCCCGCGGCCTACGACTGTTCGGGCCTGACCTCGCAGGCCTGGGCGGCCGCCGGGGTGCCGGTCCCGCGCACCAGCCAGGAGCAGTGGGCGCAGCTGCCGAAGGTGCCGCTGAGCCGGCTCCGCCCGGGCGACCTGGTGGTCTACTTCCCCGACGCCACCCACGTCGGGCTCTACCTGGGCGCCGGCCTGATGGTGAACGCCCCGCACACGGGTGCCGTGATCCGGATCGCCCCGGTCGCGGCGCTGCCGGTGCTGGGCGCGGTGCGGCCGTCGGGCGCGGGGTGAGCCGTTGGTTGCGGTGCGCCCGTCGGGCGCGGTGCGGTCGCCGGGCGCGGGGTGAGTCGTTGGTTGCAGAAGCGCTCTACCGGACCTGGCCGGTATTCCCGGCCCTGGCCTATCCTGGGCCCTGATCACCCCGGAAGGAGACCAGGCCCGATGACCGCCACGGATCCCGCGCTCACCGCCCTCGCCAACGGCTGGGCCGCCCTTTCGCTGCTGCACGGCCGGATCGAGGCGCACGTCGAGCGCGCCCTGCAGTCCGGCCACGACCTGAGTGTGCGGGAGTACTCCCTGCTGGAGGTGCTCAGCCGCCAGCACGACGGGGACGGCGGGCACCTGCAGATGAAGCAGGTGGCGGACGCGGTCGTGCTCAGCCAGAGCGCCACCACCCGCCTGGTCACCCGCCTGGAGGACCGCGGCCTGCTCGCCCGCTACCTCTGCCCCACCGACCGGCGCGGGATCTACACCAACGTGACCGGGGCCGGCCTGCGGCTGCTCGCCGAGGCGCGCCCGACCAACGACGCCGCTCTGCGCGAGGCGCTGGCGGAGGCCGCCGAGCACCCCGAGCTGGCCCCGCTGGTCCGGGCCGTGGAGGCGGTCGACGCCCCGCGCCCGCAGCAGTAGCCCGCACCGCACCGCCTGCAGCGCACCACACCACACCGCACCGCACCGCACCGCACCGAACCCCGCACGGGGCCCGTTCCACCCGCCAGGGTCGGGACGGGCCCCGTTCTCGCATGCCCACCCGCACCGCGCCACCCACTGCCGCACTCCCATTACCTGCGCTTGCATTTAGCACGCGCCTGCAATTATTGTCAGAGCTCGTAAGGCGCACAAGCAATCGCATGGAGGGCGGCGTCATGCCTCTCGCACTCCTCGCCCTGGCCATCGGGGCGTTCGGGATCGGGACCACCGAGTTCGTGATCATGGGGCTGCTGCCCCGGATCGCCGCGGACTACGGGGTGTCGATCCCCACCGGCGGGCTGCTGGTCACCGGGTACGCGCTCGGCGTGGTGGTCGGCGCTCCGCTGATGACCGTGCTCGGCACCAGGATCAACCGCAAGACGATGCTGATGCTGCTGATGGGCCTGTTCGTGACCGGCAACCTGCTCTCCGCGCTCGCCCCGAGCTTCCCGCTGATGCTCGCCGGACGGATCGTCACCTCACTGGCGCACGGGGCGTTCTTCGGGATCGGGTCCGTGGTGGCGGCCGACCTGGTCGCCCCGGACAAGAAGGCCGGCGCCATCGCCACCATGTTCACCGGGCTGACCGTGGCCAACGTCGTCGGCGTACCGCTGGGCACCTTCGTCGGGCAGGCGGTCGGCTGGCGGACCACCTTCGGCATCGTCGCCGCGCTCGGCGTGGTCGGCCTGCTCGGCATCGCCCGGCTGGTCCCCGCGCTGCCCCGCCCCGAAGGCGCGCACCTGCGCCGGGAACTGGCCGCCTTCCGCAACGCCCAGGTGGTGCTCGCGATGGCGATGACCGTGCTCGGCTTCGGCGGCGTGTTCGCCGCGATCACCTACATCGCCCCGATGATGACCCGGGTGGCCGGCTACTCCGAGGGCTCGGTGACCTGGCTGCTGGTGCTGTTCGGCGTCGGCATGTTCCTCGGCAACCTGATCGGCGGCCGGTACGCCGACCGCCGGCTGATGCCGATGCTCTGCACGGCGCTGGGCGGACTGGCCGTCGTGCTGGCCCTGTTCACGCTGACCGCGCACAGCGAGGCGGCGGCCGCGCTCACCGTCCTGCTGGTCGGCGCGCTCGGCTTCGCCACCGTCCCCCCGCTGCAGAAGCGGGTGCTGGACCAGGCCCACGGCGCCCCCACGCTGGCCTCGGCCGTCAACATCGGCGCCTTCAACCTGGGCAATGCCCTCGCCGCCTGGCTCGGCGGGCTGGTGATCTCGGCCGGGCTCGGCTACACCGCCCCGAACTGGGTCGGCGCCCTGCTGGCCGCCGGCGCGCTGGTGCTGGCCCTCTGGTCCGCCGTCCTGGAGCGCCGCACCGCGGCCCCGGCCCGGCCGGAACATTCCGAGCGCGCACGGGCGTTCGCCGGGTGACCGGCCGCCCGCCCGCCGGGCCCCGGCGGGCCCGACCGCAACTGACCCCTCCTCACCAGGTAAGGACCGCACCGCGATGACCGTCCCCACCGTCAAGCTCAACAACGGCGTCGAGATCCCGCAGCTCGGTTTCGGCGTCTACCAGGTCCCGGACCGGGACACCGCCGCCGCGGTGGGCCACGCCCTCCGGACCGGCTACCGCAGCATCGACACCGCTGCCGTCTACGGCAACGAGACCGGCGTGGCCCGCGCGCTGGCCGACTCCGGTCTGGCCCGCGAGGACCTGTTCGTCACCACCAAGCTGTGGAACGCCGACCAGGGCTACGACGCCACCCTGCGCGCCTTCGACACCAGCCTGGCCAAGCTGGGCCTCGACCAGGTGGACCTCTACCTGATCCACTGGCCCACCCCGGCCCGCGACCACTACCTCGACTCCTGGCGCGCGATCGAGCGCCTGGCCGGGGAGGGTCGGATCCGCGCCGCCGGCGTGTCCAACTTCCAGCCCGCCCACCTGCGGCGCCTGCTGGACCACAGCGACCTGGTCCCGGCGGTCAACCAGATCGAGCTCCACCCCGGCCTGCAGCAGGCCGAACTGCGCGCCTTCCACGCCGAGCACGGCATCGCGACCGAGGCCTGGAGCCCGCTGGCCCAGGGCGCGGTGCTGGACGACGCGGTGATCACCGCGATCGCGGCCCGCACCGGCAAGTCCCCGGCCCAGGTGGTGCTCCGCTGGCACCTGCAGCTGGGCCACGTGGTGATCCCCAAGTCGGTCACCCCGGACCGGATCCGGCAGAACTTCGACGTCTTCGACTTCCAGCTGACCGAGGAGGACCTGGCGGCCGTCGCCACCGCGGACCGCGGCCTGCGCACCGGCCCGGACCCCGATACCTTCAACTACGCCTGATCGACCCGCCGGACCGGGCGCGGGGGCCTCCGG
>NZ_JBHYKG010000481.1:0-4516 GCF_042741245.1 Kitasatospora sp. NPDC058965 | reverse complement strand
GGCCGACCCCTCGGCGGAGGGGTCGGCCGGGCCGCTGCGGGCGCAGGGTCAGCTGATGGCGAAGTCGTCGCCGTAGACGTTGCCCTGCGCGTACCAGCCGTGCAGGTAGACGGTCACGGTGCCGTTGGCGCCGGTGGTGAACGGAACGGTCAGCTTGGTCCAGCCGGAGCCGGAGGCCCAGGTCGAGCCGGTCGCGCCGCCGCTGACGCCGAGGTAGGCGTAGCTGCCCTGGACCCAACCGGTCAGCGTGTAGGCGTGGTTGGGCAGCAGGGTGACGGTCTGGTCGCACTCGCCGGTCTGGCTGCCGGTGGCCGCCGCCTGCAGCGCGTGGGACCCGGAGTGCACCGGGGTGCTGACCACGGCGCCGCCGCTCTGGCAGGTCCACGGGCTCAGGCTGCCGGTCTCCAGGCCGCCGTTGACCAGCGAGCCGCCGGTGCTGCCACCGGTGACGGTCAGGGTGTAGGTGGCGGTGTGGCTGCCGGAGGCGGCGGTGCCGGTGACGGTCAGCGGGTAGCTGCCCGGGGCGGCGGCCGCGGTGGTGCTGATGGTCAGGGTGGCGTTGGCGCCGGCGGTGACGGAGGCCGGGTTGACGGTGGCGGTGACGCCGGCGGGGGCGCCGGAGACCGACAGGGCCACGGACTGGGCGGCGCCGGAGGTGACGGCGGTGGCGACGGTCGCCGTGGTGGACGAGCCGGCCGCGACCGACCCGGCGGCCGGGGAGGCCGAGAGCGAGAAGTCGTTGGCCGTCGTGCCGGTGACGGTCAGGGTGTAGGTGGCGGTGTGGCTGCCGGAGGCGGCGGTGCCGGTGACGGTCAGCGGGTAGCTGCCCGGGGCGGCGGCCGCGGTGGTGCTGATGGTCAGGGTGGCGTTGGCGCCGGCGGTGACGGAGGCCGGGTTGACGGTGGCGGTGACGCCGGCGGGGGCGCCGGAGACCGACAGGGCCACGGACTGGGCGGCGCCGGAGGTGACGGCGGTCGCGATCGTCGCCGAGGTGGACGAGCCCGGGGCCACCGAGCTGGCGGCCGGCGAGTCGCTCAGCGAGAAGTCGTTGGTGGTGGTGCCGCCGCCCGAGGTGAAGGGCTCCAGCGCGTGGCTGAAGTCCCAGGTGCCCTGGGCGATGCCGGAGCAGGTGTCGGACCCGGCGGTGCCGACGCAGCCGCCGTTGTCGCGCTGCAGCGCCCAGAAGGAGAGCGTGTTGACGCCCTTGGCGGTGGCCCAGGTCTGGACGTTCTGCGCGTCGGCCACCGTGGTGGTCTCGGCCGCGCCGAAGTCGTCGATGCCCGGCATCAGGATGATGCCGATCGAACCCCACAGCTGGGCGGCCGACTTGCTCGGGTAGAGCTTGGCCAGCTGGCCGTAGAGGCCGGTCGCCGCGTTCTCCGCGTCGGTGCCCATCTCGTGCGACGCGTTGTCGTAGTAGTCGAAGGTCATGATGTTGACCACGTCGATGCGCGCGTTGTTGGTGACCGCGTTCTTCAGCACCGCCAGGCCGCTGGAGGCCAGGCCGCTGGTGGTGGTCGGCAGGGTGTAGGAGAACTGCACGGTGCGCCCGTTGGCCGCGGCCCAGTCCTCGACCAGCTTGACCGCCTTGTTGCGGCGGTCGATGCCGGCGGTGTTGGTCAGCGAGTTGTCCTCGGTGTCCAGGTCGATCCGGCTGACGTTGTAGGTGGTGATCACCGACTCGTAGGCCGCCGCGATCTTGTTCACGTCGGTGCAGCTGTCGGCGATCTCGGTGCCGCCGTTGTCGGCGGCGTAACCGCCGAAGGAGGGGATCGCGTCCCCGCCGTTCTGCTGGAGGGTGGCGATGTCGCTGCCGAAGTTGGCGCTGGTGATCGGGGTGCTGGTGTCCCCGTCCCAGTACGGGGTGCACGAGCCCTTGGTCTCCGCCTGGACGAAGGCCATGCTCAGGTACTTGTTGCCGGACTGGGAGGCCAGCGAGGCGGGGCTGCCCGGGGTGTACGCCTCGTAGTAGGGGGCGAAGACGTGGGCGGGCAGGGGGGTCCCGGTGGTGGCGGCGTGGGCGGCGGTCCCGCCGACCAGCAGGCCGGCCGAGGCGGCCAGAGTGGCGCCGGCGGTCAGGACCGCCCGGAGGGATCTGTGAAGTCGCATCAGTGCTCCAGCAGACGTGTATGGGGGAAAGTGGCGCGCGAACAGGTGTGGCACAAACAGGATTTGCGCATGACAACGACCGGCACGGAACTGCCGGTTCGACGGTCAGGCGACAAGGTTCGGGGGGCGGTTGGGCGAATCAGGGCAGGGCAGGTCCCCGCCGGCCGGTGGTCACACCCCCACAGTGCATCCCGGTCGGATGGACAGGTCCCATCGTTGGACTAGACCAGTTATCTGTCAAGAGACCTAACAATCCGTCGGGCCGATCCGGCGCACCCCGGCAGCTCGGGCCGGGGTGCGACGGATCGTCAACACGACTGCGCAGTCAGCGAGTTCCGACGGTCAGCAGATGGCCGCTGACACCCAGCAGGGAGGGCTCCGACTCGGCGGCGCGCAGCGCGGCGAGCACGACCGCCCGCTGCTCCGGGTCGTCCAGCCGCCCGTCGAGGCCCAGCAGCCAGGCCGCGCCCTCCAGTCCGTACTGCCCGCCCGGAGCCAGCCCCGCCTCGGCGAACTCCACCGGCACCTCGGCGGCCAGGTGGAAGTAGGCGGTGGTGAACAGGTTCTGCCCGCTCGCCGGACGCAGCGTGCCGCCCGCCACGCAGGCGTCGGTGGCACGCCGGTTGGCCGGCTCGAAGTAGGCGCCGCTGCGCATGGTGTCGTGCAGGCCGGCGAACCGGTTGATGGTCGCGGCCACCACCGCGCCGCCCGGACGCACCACCCGGCGGGCCTCGGCCAGCGCGCGCAGCCGGTCGGCGCGCTCCGGCAGGTGGTACAGCGGGCCGAGCAGCAGCACCGCGTCGAAGGAGGCGTCGGGCGCGGCCAGCTCCCGGGCGTCACCGAGCGTAGCCGTCACCCCGGCCAGTCGGGAGGCCTGCTCGACGTGCAGCGGGACCGGATCGACCAGGGTCACCCGGTGGCCGTCGCCGGCCAGCCACGCGGCGTGCACGCCGGCGCCGCCGCCCACGTCCAGCACCCGGTGCGGGCCGGGGCCGAGCCCGTCCAGCACCCGACGCAGCACGTCCTGGGTCCGCCACAGCTCCAGGCGGTTGTGCCCGCGCAGCAGCCGGCCGGCCTCCTCGCCGCGGGAGTAGTAGGCGAGGACTTCGGGAGCGAGGGAGTTCGTCATGGCCGGACAGCCTGGCGCGGGCCGCACAGGAGCCGCAATCGGGTTTCCCGGCGACTACGCAGGGTGGCCGCCCTGGTGAGCATGCCCACAGGGTGTTCCGGGCCACCCTCCGCTCCGGCGGGACGTCGCGGCCCGGTTGAGCCGATCCGGCGATCGGCCGTGACCGGGCCGCTACCGGGCGTGCGGGGGCCCTGCTTGCTGCCCTCGGCCGGCGCACGTTAAACCTGGACGAGTCGCCAAGCGCACCGCCCGCACCGGGTCGCAGATCCGGGTTCGCGAGAGTCACCGGTGGGGCGCTTTCCGTACGGCACCGACCGGTCTCCGGGGTGCCCCACGGTCACCGACGCGTCCATGCCGCAGCACCCGGCCCCGCGCCGCGCTGCTGCCGTGCGCCCGGAGGCCGGCAACACGAAGAGGTAATCCTTGATGCGCAGCGCCCTGATGACCACCGCTCGTCACCGTTCGTCCGTGGTCCTCGCCTCGGTCGGCCTGGCCGCCACCTGCGCCGCCTCCGCCGTGGCCTTCGCGCTCCCCTCCGACGCCGCCACCGTGGCCGGCGGCACTGCCGCCGCTGCCCCCGTCGCGACGACCCAGGGCGCCGAGCTCAAGCTGTCCCACAACGGCTCGCCGAACGGCGGCGCCCCGGCCGTGGCCGCGGGCGACACCGGCAGGATCGAGTCCGCCCCGTACCTGAAGGGCACCGCCAAGGGCGACGCCGGTCACACCGTGACCACCGCCCCGTACGGCGCGCCCGCGCAGGCCGAGCCGGCCACCCCGGCCGCCCAGCCCGCCGCCGCCCAGCCGCAGGCCCCGCAGCAGGCGCCCGCGCCACAGCCGGCCGCGCAGCCCGCGCCGCAGCAGAACGACCAGCCCGCCTCGCGCTCCGAGGACCGCCCGGCCCTGGCCGCCGCCCCGGTGGCGACCGACACCAGCCCGAGCGGCGTGCGGGCGCTGGCGCAGAGCATGGTCCCGGCGGGCCAGTGGAACTCCTTCGCCAACATCGTCAGCCACGAGAGCAGCTGGAACCTGACGGCCACCAACCCGTCCTCCGGTTCCTACGGCCTGGGCCAGGCCCTGCCGGCCAGCAAGATGGCCTCGGCCGGCTCCGACTGGCGCACCAACCCGGTGACCCAGATCAAGTGGACCCTGAACTACATGAACGAGCGCTACGGCAGCCCGAACGCCGCCTGGGTGTTCTGGCAGAACCACCACTGGTACTGATCCCCGGGCCGACCGCAGCCCCGTGACACCGCGCCCCGCCGAGCGACTGCTCGGCGG
>NZ_JBHYKG010000480.1:0-4521 GCF_042741245.1 Kitasatospora sp. NPDC058965 | reverse complement strand
CTGGTGCCCCGGGCTCAGGCGGTCGCCTCCCGCACGATCAACTGCTCCATCCCGTACAGGAAGCGGGCCATCTCGGCCCTCGGCAGCACGGTGCTGTCCGCCGTCATCGACAGGCTCAGCGCGGACCCGCTGCGCGCCACGTCCAGGGCGTACGTGAGCCCCGGGCGCGGCTCGAACTCCACCGGCCAACTGAGCGTCGTCGCGCCGTCGTCGTCCTCCGCCCCGGTCTCGGTCTCGGTCTCCGTCCCGGTCTCGGTCTCCGCCCTGGCCTCGGTCTCGGTCCCGGCCTCGGTCCCGGCCGGCTCCGGGCCCGACCCGGCGAGCGCGGCGGGGACCAGGTCGCGCAGGTCGTTGAAGACGCACGAACGGTCGGCCGACACGATCCCGTCAGCCGCGAGTGCGGCGAGCTGCGCGTCCAGCGCCACCCGGTCGTAGTACGCGTGCCGGTAGACGGCGAACGCGGCGCCGTGCACCCGGCGCAGCACCTCGCCGAAGGCGGCGCTCCCGCCCGACCCACCTCCCGCGTCCGTCAGGTGGAAGAGCCCCTCCCCCGCCACCGTGCTCACCGCGCAGCCCAGACCGGGCAGGAAGCGGTTGTTGACCACGACCTGGAGCACCGCCTCGGACCGCCCCGACAGCCGCGCGGTCAGCGCCCCCGCCGCGGCGAGCAGCACTGAGGCGGAGCTCACCCGGTGCCGGGCGGCCACCTGTTCGAGCGCCACCGCGAGCGCGGGCGAGCGCAGCACGGCGTTGGGGAACCTGCGGGACGGGTCCGCGCCGAGGTCCGACGGCTCGGGGAAGAGCCGCGGCGGACCGAGGCGCAGCTTGCGCAGCAGGTGGTCGCGGGCCGCCGCGTCCCGCCGCCGCCCGCGCTCGGAGGTCTGGAACTCGGCCTCCTCCAGCGGTTGCTGGGTCGGCCCCCGGCGCGCGAGCAGCTGTTCGGGCGTCTCACCGCGGCTGAGCGCGGCGAAGTCCAGCACCAGCAGGCCCAACCCCGCCCCGTCCACCGCGGTGTGCGAGAGCACCAGGCTCACGTACCGCACCAGCCCGTCGACCAGGACCAGCCCGATCCGCAACGGCCACTCGCGGGCGCAGTCGAAGGCCCGGTCCGTCAGCTCCCGGTGCAGCGACTCGCCCGCCGCGGCCGGGTCCACCGGACCGGCGCCGGGTTCCCAGACCCGGGTGTGCACCGGCAACCGCCCCGCCGGGTCGACCACCTGGCGCAGCCCGCCGTCCGCGCCCGGGGCCAACCGGGTGTGCAACGAGTCGTGCAGGTGCAGCAGGTGCCGCAGCGCGTCGAGCACCCGCGGCAGCGGCATGCCGGGGTCGAGGGCGGACCCCGCCGCGACGTTGTAGCGCGGGGCATCGGCCGCCGGCAGCCGCCGAACGGCCTCCCAGACAGCCCGCTGGCCCCAGGTGGCCGGCCCTGAGCCGGACCGGCCGGACGAGAAATCGATCTCCAACAACTGACTGGTGGTCACCGTGTGGCTCTCCGAGGGGCGCGGCGGACATGGACCGTGACACGTGCGGTGCCGGGTGCGGGGAGCGCGGGAGCCGTCGGCCACCGAGTCTGACGCACGGCCCGCCCTCGCGTCGAGACCAGCGGGACCCAGGAGCCGCCGGCGCACGGCTGGGACCGCCGGGACACTTCCGGCAACCGGAGCGGCTCACCGAGCGACGCTCCTCGGCAAGCACATGACAGTTCGTCAGTTGGCTTGTTTGGCAGCTTTGTTGCCAGGACAGTCCCATGGGTGGGAGCGGCGGCCGACCGGCGCGGTGCGGTCTCGGGGTGGGGATCTACAGGGGGCAGCATGCGCGGAATGGCAACTGTGGCGCTGGCCGTCGTACTGGCGGCCACCGGCTGTACCGAAGCCAACAAGGTCGTGAAGGCCGCCGCGCAGAGCCCGATCACGCCCATCGTGCTGAAAATTGTCCATGATCGACTGGTGGAGATCGTCGCTACGAACGCGGTGGACGATCCCGCCGTGGCGGGCGTCGCGCTGATGGGCGTGTTCGGGGTCGACGCACTCTCCTCGCAGGTCGCGGCCGAGCAGAAGAAGGACGCAGCAGCCGGCGATGTGACCCTCCTGTTGGTCGCTCAGACCATCAACGGGAAAGCCGAAACCAGCGTCTTCAAGGTCACCACGGACCACAAGCTGGTGGTGGCGATGAACGGGAAGTTCATCGAGAGCCTCGAGCCCAAGAAGATCACCATCACCGCCGAGCCCGGCACCGACTCGACGATCGTGGTGACGGACGCCCAGGCCAGCCAAATCCCCTACCTCCACGCGACCGTCGCCATGGGGCCGTCGAACTTCATCAACAACAACATCGACGGCGACCACTCGCACGCCGACCTGGACACCGGCCAGGTCAAGAACCTCCCGGACGTCGGCAAGAACGCTGACCTGTATGTCTCCGTCACCGGCAGTGTCGCGACCGTGAACGGGGCAAAGGCCGCGCGCTGGACCGCCAAGGAGGCTCCGTCGCTGGCCGGTTGCTCCTCCCTGCCGGACACCGCCTGGACGACCCAGCTCTACGGCAGCTATTCGAGCTTCGGCGGGCCCGGTGACGACGTTTGGTGCGTGCGCAGCAAGCAGGGACGCTACGGCACTCTGGCCGGGGGTGGAACGAGCTTCTCGTATGCCTGGAACTTCGGCTACGTGCTCTGGAAGAAGCCCGGTGACAAGTAGCAGCCGTCCCTCACTGGAGTCCTGGCCGAGGCAGTCGCACGGTTCCCGAGCAAGGCTCTCGACCACCCCTTCGGCATCCGGGTCCTCACCGCCGCACGAGGACCACCGGTGAACCCGTACGACCGGGGCCGAAGCCTCTGACCAGAGGCGTCCGGCACACCGAACCGAGCTCAGCCGGTACGGGGATCAGCCGTTGACAGCGAGATTCACGGTTGCCGGGCGCCGCTGCCCTCAGAGCGCCACAAGTCCTAGTGCGCCGTTGCCCCCGGGACGAGTCGTCGGACGCTCGCGGCGATCCGGTCGAGGTCGACGTCGGCGGCGAGGGTGGCCTCCTCGGGCCGCTCGGCGATCGGCTCCCGCACGCCGAGCAGACCCTGGACCAGCCCGGGGAAGACCGCCCGGCCGACCAGGACCTCGGCCACCTCCCGCGCCTCCTCCGGCGTCAGGCCCCAGGTCCGGCAGACGTACGCGGCGATCCGCACCATCGGGGCATCGAAGACCGCCTCGTAGTAGCCGGACGCGATCTCGGGCACCCGCTCGGCCTCCGCGATCCCCATCCGCAGCGTGCGCAGGGACGAGGACCACAGCAGCAGTTGCAGCAGCCGCCCGCAGTAGCGCACGAGCGCGTCGGCCGGATCGGCCCGCTCCGCGCTGACGTAGTCCTCCGGCGAGCCCAGGCGGTCGAGGTAGAGCTCCCGCACCAGGGACACCACCCCGGCGAAGAGGGCGTCCTTGCTGGGGAAGTGGGCGTAGACCGATCGCTTGGAGGTCTCGGCCCGCTGGGCGACCACGTCCATCGAGGTGCGCTCGAAGCCGGACTCGAGGAACACGTCCTTCGCCGTCCACAGGATGTGTTCGCGCAGCTTCTCGCCTCGTCGCGCCGGCATGGTGGCCTCTTCCACAAGTAAACGGTACGGTTGAGTTTACATACTGATTCGTACGGAGGACACGCGTGATCGTCATCACCGCACCCACCGCCAAGATCGGCCGCGTCGTCGTCGAGCAGCTCCTCGACGCCGACGCGCCCGTCCGGGTCATTGTCCGCGACCCGCAGCGACTCTCTCCCACCGTCCGCGACCGTGTCGAGATCGTGACGGGCTCCCACCGCGACGCCGCCGTGGTCGACAAGGCCTTCGCCGGCGCCGACGCGGTGTTCTGGCTGATGCCCGGCGACCTCCGCGCCCCCGACGCGATGACCTCCTACGTCGAGCACAGCAGGCCGGGCGCCGAGGCCGTCGCCGCGCACGGCGTCCGCCACGTCGTCGGGGTCTCGGCGCTGGGCCGGGGAACCGCCGTCGCCGACCGGGCCGGCCACGTCACCGCCTCGCTGGCCATGGACGACCTGTTCGCCGCGGTCGCGAACTACCGCGCCCTCGCCAACCCGAGCTTCATGGACAACACGCTGCGCGACATCCGTACGATCCTGGGCGACGGCGTGATCTCCGGGCCCCTCGCGCCCGACCACAGGCTGCCCCTGGTGGCCACCCGCGACATCGGCAGCACCGCCGCCCGCCTGCTGCTCGACCGCAGCTGGACCGGGTTCGCCGAGGTCCCCGTGCTCGGCCCGGCGGACCTGTCGGGCCACGACATGGCCGCCGTCGTCACCGAGGTGCTCGGCTTCCCGGTGCGCTACGCACAGGTCGAGCCCGCAGCGTTGGAGGCCGCGATGCTCTCCTTCGGCGCGTCCCCCGGCATGGCCCGGGCGATGGCCGACATGGCGACCGCCAAGGCCGACGGCCTCGACGAGGGCGTGGTCCGCACCGTCGAGAACAGCACGCCGACCACCTTCCACCAGTGGTGCGTGGAGGTCCTGCGACCCGCCGTCGAC
>NZ_JBHYKG010000479.1:0-4536 GCF_042741245.1 Kitasatospora sp. NPDC058965 | reverse complement strand
GAGCAGCACCGTGCCCAGGGTGTCCGGCAGTCCGCCGACGTCCAGCAGGCGGGCCGCGGCGGCCGGTGTGCCGAAGGTGTGGGTGGCCCGGCGGCGGCGCAGGTCCTTGACGAACCGCCGCGGCCGCACGGGCAGCGGTGCCACGGACCAGGTGGCGCCGGCGGCGAGGAAGGCGAAGGCGATCATCAGCTGTTCGGAGTGCACCACCACCGGTGCGGGGGCGGTCGGCAGGCCGAGGGCGGCGGCGAGCAGGTCGGCGCCGGCCAGCAGGGTCGCCCGGCTGTGCACGACCGCGCGGGGGCGGGCCGTGGTGCCGGCGGTGAAGACCACCAGCGCGGGGCGGTCCGGGTCCGCGGGCGCGGGCCCGGCGGGGGCCACGGGTACGGGCGCGGCGGCGGGCACGGCCGCGGTGCGGGCCAGCTCCGCGGCCGACACCGCGTCGGCGGGCAGCCCCGGCAGCCGCGGTCCGGTGTGCACCAGCCGCAGCGCCGGGTCCGCCAGCGCGGGCAGGTCCAGTCCGATCCGGCGCAGCAGGCCGCGCCCCGCCCGGCGCGCGGCCAGCGCACCCAGCCAGGACTCGGCGGCCAGCCAGCGCGGCGGCGCGAGCTCCTGGGCCACCAACTGGCTGCGTGCGGCGTCGAGTTCGGGACCGGCGCCCGGGTCGGCCACCACCACGGCGGCGCCCACCGCCAGCACGGCCAGCCCCAGCACCAGCGCGTCCCGGCCGGGGCGGACGGCGAAGAGCACCGTGTCCCCGGCCGTCATCCCGGCCCGCCGCAGGCCCTGCGCGGTCGCCTCGATCCGCCGGACCAGCTCCGGGTAGCCGAGCTCGCCGCGCGCGTCGACCAGGGCCACCGCCCCGGGCCTGCGCCGCGCGTGCTCCGTGATCCGCCCGACCAGCCCCGGGCCCACCGCTTGCGCGTCACCGGTCATCCGGCCGCCACCTCCAGTCGCGCGTACGTCGGGATCAGCACCCGGCGGGCCGCCCGCCGGTGCACGATGCGGTCGGCGCCGGCCAGCACCACCGTGCGGACCAGCTGCCGGATCTCCGCCAGCGCGAGCGGCGCGCCGATGCAGTAGTGCGGGCCCGCCCCGAACCAGAGCCGGCGCGGATCGTGCGCGGGGCACCGGCCGCGGGCCGCTGCGGGGTCGAACGGACCGGCCGCCAGGTCGCAGCGGGCGGTGGCGACGACCACCCGGTCGCCCGCGCGCACCTGCGTGCTGCCGAGCCGGGCCGGCGCGGCGGCCCGGCGCAGCATCGCCGGGCTCGGGGTGATCACCCGCATCGCCTCGTCCACGGCCGCGTCGCAGACCGCGGTGTCGTCCGGACCGGCCTGGGCGAAGGCGGCGCGCAGTTCGGGGAGCAGGCCGTGGTCGTGCCAGAGGGCGAAGATCCGCGGCACGGTGGTCGCCACCGTCTCCGTCCCGGTCAGCAGGAACGCGGCGGCCAGTCCGAGCGACTGGGTCCGGTCCAGCCCGTAGGCCCGCAGCCGGCCCATCATCGAGCCCGCCTCGGCCCGGTCGTACGCGTCGCCCGCCGCCGCGACCAGCCCGGCCAGCACCTGCCTGGCCCGGGCGACCTGACGCGGACTCAGCTCCCGGGTGCGCAGCCCGACCATCCGGACGATCCGCTCACCGCTCTCGAAGACCTCGGCGCCGGCGGCGTCCGCCACTCCGAGCAGGTCGCCGATCACCGCGCCGGCCGCCGTCCTGGTCAGCGCGACCAGGTCGACCGCCGCCCCGGCGGCCAGCCGGTCGGTGGCCTCGCGCAGCACCGGGCCGAGCACCGCGGCGCACAGCTCGGTGGCCTGGGTCCGGGTGAACAGGCCGGCCAGCGTGGCCCGCAGCCGCCGGTGCTCCTCGCCCTCCATGTTCAGCAGCACGGCCGGCCCGAGCACCGGTGTCCACAGCGCGCCCGAGGAGCCCGGCCCGTCCTTGCGGAAGCCGTCCTGGTCGAGCAGCACCCGGCGGGCCAACTCGGGATCGCTCACCACGATCCCGACGCCGGGCACCCGGACCGCGGGGCCGCGCCGCGCGACGGCGGCGATGAACGGGTACGCGAGCGGGTGCGCGGCCAGCTGCAGCCGCCGTTCCCAGGCCCGTCCGTGCGGACGGCTCACCGGATGTCCACCACGTCGGGCCGGAACCGGTGGTCGGCGTACCAGGCCAGGGTGTTGCGCAGCCCGTAGGCGCGCAGCCGCCGCACCGAGCCGTAGACCTTCATCCCCCGGACCTGCCCGTAGGCGGCGGTGACCCTGCGCACCCGGTTGACCAGCGCCCGGTCCTCGTGCAGTTCCTCGATCGCGGTGCGCGGGAAGCCGCCGCACCGCTGGTAGAGCTCGGCGGTGATGGCCAGGTTGGATCCGGGGCACATCAGGTACGGGCCCAGGTACTGCGGGTCGCGGTTGCCGGGGCGGATCCGCCCGAACGCGGCCGCCACCGACACCACCGCCGGCAGCAGTCGGCTCTCCCACAGCCGGAGCCGGAACTCGTCGGTGCGCGGGCGCAGTTGACCGGTCACCAGGCCGAGCCCGCCGGCCAGCCCGCGGCGGGCGGCGGCGGTCCAGCCGGGCACCGGCAGGCAGTCGGCGTCGGTGCGGGCGAGGTAGCGGGCACCGGCGGCGATCGCGTACCGCATCCCGGTGTCCGCCGCGGCGCCGGTGCCCTTGCGCGGCTCGTCGGCGAGGTGCACCGGGAAGCCGGCCGTGGCGGCGAACTCCCGGACCACGTCCGGCGTCCGGTCGGTCGAGCCGTTGTCCACCACCACGCACTCGAAGTCGGTGTCGGTCTGCCGGGCGAGCGCGCGCAGCGTGGCGGGCAGCGACGCCTCCTCGTTGTAGGCGGGCACGACCACCCACAGGTCGGTCACGGGAACTCCCTCACAGCCGGGCGAAGACGACGCCGAGCGAGACGCCGCCGGCCAGTCCGATCAGCGCGATCCGGTCGCCGGGCCCGCAGCGGCCCTGCTCCAGCGCCCGGGCGAGTTGGAAGGGCAGCGAGGCCGAGGCGAGGTTGCCGTGCTCGCGCAGCACCGGCACCAGCGGCCGGGCGTCCAGGCCGGTGCCGCGCAGGAAGGCCTCCAGCAGCGGCACGGTCACCTGGTGGACCGCGACGACGGCGAAGTCCGCCCAGCTCAGGCCGTGTGCGGCGAGGGCCTGGTGGAGCAGCCCCGGCCCGAGCGCCTCGAAGGCCGCGTGCAGTCGGGCGCCGTCCATCCGGAAGTAGGTGGCCTCCAGGTCCCGCGGGTGCGCCGTGCCGCCGCCGGGCAGCGTGCCGACCTCCCAGGCCGAGGAGTCCGCGCCGAAGGACCGGTGGAAGATGCCCGGCCCGTCGGGGTCCTCGGCCGGCCCGGTGCCCGCCTCCAGCAGGACGGCCGCGCCGCTGTCGGAGAGGGTGTAGCCGGGGAAGGACTCGACGAACTGGCCGCGGTCGCGCACCGCCCAGCGCACGGCCCGGGACGGGAGCTCACCGGTGCAGACCAGCACCCGGCGGTACTGTCCGGCGGCGATCAGCGCCTCGGCGACCTGGAGGCCGTTGAGCAGGCTGTTGCAGGCGTTCTTCACGTCGAACACGGGGCAGCGCGTCCCGAGCTTCGCGCCCAGGATGTGTGCGGTGGCCGGTTCGACCATGTCCTGCGAGGCGCTGGCGAAGACCAGCAGGTCGAGGTCGCCGGCAGTGAGGCCGGCGCCGGCCAGCAGCTTGCGGGCGGCCGCGGCGGCCAGGTCGGAGGCCTGCCAGTCGGCCGGGGCGACGTACCGGGCGGCGATGCCGGTGACCGCCTCGATCAGCCCGGGCCGCGGCCGGTAGGGCCCGTGCGCGGCGATCCGCTGCTCCACCTCACGGGAGGTCAGCGACTCCTCGGGCAGGTACGTCGCCACCGCGGCGAGCACCGCCCGCGCGCCGCCGTGCCCGTCGATCTGTCTACTGCCGGACGGCACTTCTGCCTGGCCTCCCCCGAATTGCATGATCATCAGATCATGTCACATCCGCGCTCCCCCACGATACGGTGTGCCGCACGGACATCCGGGGCGGAGCGGGGGCGGCGATGGGCGGGACGGCACGGCGGCACGAGGCCAGGCTGCTGCGGGCCAGCAGGCCCGCGCTCTGGGCGCTCACCGGCCTGGCGGCCTCCCGCCCGTTCGGTCCGATCCGGCGGGTGCCGCGGCTGGGCTGGGTGGCGGGCGAACCGACCCTGATCCGGGCCGTGCTCAACGACCACGAGCACTTCACGCTGCTCGGCGAGGGCGGCGTCGGCCACCTCTGGGAGCAGATCCTCGGGCCGTACGTCACCCGCCTGTTCGACGGCGCCGGCCACGCGGACCTGCGCCGGCGGGCCCGGGACCTGTTCACCGAGGAGAACGCGGCGGCCCTGGTCGACCGCGCCGCCGGGCCGGTCTACGCCGACCTCACCGCGCGCCTGGCCGCGGGCGAGCAGGTCGACGTGGCCGCGACCGCCCGCCTCGTGGTGGGCCGCCTGATGGCCGACCTGCTGGGTCTGCGGCTCGCACCCGACAGCCCCGACTCGGCCTACCTGGC
>NZ_JBHYKG010000478.1:0-4542 GCF_042741245.1 Kitasatospora sp. NPDC058965 | reverse complement strand
GCCCTTCCGTGGTGCGCGATACTGGGATTGAACCAGTGACCCCTACCGTGTCAAGGTAGTGCTCTCCCGCTGAGCTAATCGCGCCCGAGCTCGGCGCCGTCGAACGGCACCTGAGTGGCTGGTGGCCGTGCGCGATACTGGGATTGAACCAGTGACCCCTACCGTGTCAAGGTAGTGCTCTCCCGCTGAGCTAATCGCGCCTGTCGGGCGTCACCGCGTGACACCCGGGCTGGGTGGCCGCGCCGCCGAGCGGCCCGACCTGATCCCCGAGGGAACCGAGTGCGCGATACTGGGATTGAACCAGTGACCCCTACCGTGTCAAGGTAGTGCTCTCCCGCTGAGCTAATCGCGCGGGGAGGCCCCGGACGAACCGGGGACCTCGTCGAGGTGGAGACGGGATTTGAACCCGTGTACACGGCTTTGCAGGCCGTTGCCTCGCCTCTCGGCCACTCCACCAGGCAACTTCAGGTTGAACTGTATCAGTAAGAACGATCTTGCTGTTCTCCACCGAGCGGACGACGAGATTCGAACTCGCGACCCTCACCTTGGCAAGGTGATGCTCTACCAACTGAGCCACGTCCGCCTGTCTTCGGGGCTCTTCCCCGCCTCTCGGCGGCTCCGTTTCCCGGCGACGTGTTGAACTTTAGCGGAAACCTCGGCCAGCTCAAATTCCGTTCCCGCAGCGTGCCGCCCGCCCGCCGGGTCGGCGGTGCCCGACGGTCCCGCGTCGTGCCCGTCGGAGCACGCCCGGGTGCGTGCACCGGCGACGCCCGCCGACCCGGCGTGCTCCGAGGGGCACGGCCTAGACTGCGAGACACCCCCACCCTCGATGCCAGCCGCTGGAGCACCGTGCCCGCCGCCCCCCGCCCCCTCGCCCCCGACCAGCCGATGGCCCGCTTCGGCGGCCGGCTCGCCACCGGCCTGCGCGAGGTCAGCCACGATCCGGCCGTGCTGGACGGCGACGGCTGGTGGGCCGTGGTGCACGACTTCGAGGGCCGGCTGACCTGCGCCCGGTTCGACCAGGTGCACCCCGATCCGGCTCCGGCCCCCGTGCACCGCAACTGGCGCGGCCCGGGCCCCGGCAGCTGGCACAGCTCGCTGGACCGGGCCGGCTACACCGCGGGCGTGCGCCGGATCCGCGGGCACATCGCGGCCGGCGAGGTCTACCAGGCCAACCTCTGTCGGGTGCTCTCCGCACCGCTGCCCGACCCCGACCCGGTGCACAGCGACATCGACGCGCTGACCGGTCTGCTCGCGCTCGGCAACCCCGCCCCCTACGCCGGCACCGTCCGGCTGCCCGGGCACGGCGTGGAGATCGCCACCGCCTCGCCCGAGCTCTACCTGCGCCGGGACGGCGCGACCGTCTCCTCCGGCCCGATCAAGGGCACCGGCCGCACCGAGCACGACCTGCTGGAGAAGGACCACGCCGAGAACGTGATGATCGTGGACCTGGTCCGCAACGACCTCGGCCGCGCCTGCGCCACCGGCAGCATCACCGTCCCCGACCTGTGCGTGGTGGAGAAGCACCCCGGACTGGTCCACCTGGTCTCCACCGTCGAGGGCCGACTGCGGGACGGGGCCGGCTGGCCGGAGCTGCTGGCCGCCACCTTCCCGCCCGGCTCGGTCACCGGCGCGCCCAAGTCCAGCGCGCTGCGGATCATCGAGGCACTGGAGACCGCCCCGCGCGGCCCCTACTGCGGCGCCGTCGGCTGGGTCGACGCCGACCGCGGCCGGGCCGAACTCGCCGTCGGCATCCGCACCTTCTGGATCGACCGGACCGACCCCGCGGCCCCCCTGCTGCGCTTCGGCACCGGCGCCGGGATCACCTGGGGCTCCGACCCGGAACGCGAGTGGGACGAGACCGAGCTCAAGGCCGCCCGGCTGGTAGCGATAGCGTCGGGCGAGCAGGTGTCCTGACCGGGCACCGCGCCCCGAACCGACCCACCCGCGCGTCCCAGGAGTGACCAGGATGATCTGGCTCAACGGAGCACTCGTCGCCGAATCGCAGGCCGAGGTCTCGGTCCTCGACCACGGACTCACCGTCGGCGACGGCGTCTTCGAGACCGTCAAGACCGTCGACGGACAGCCCTTCGCGCTCACCCGCCACCTGGACCGGCTGACCCGCTCGGCCACCGGCCTCGGCCTGCCGGCGCCCGACCTGGACGAGGTCCGCAAGGGCTGCGAGGCCGTGATCGCCGCCAACCCGATGCCGCTGGGCCGACTGCGGATCACCTACACCGGCGGCCTGGCCCCGCTCGGCTCCGAGCGCGGCGACACCGGCCCCACCCTGGCCGTCGCGCTGGGCACCGCCGCCCGCCGGGCCGACACCACCGCGGTGGCCACCGTGCCGTGGACCCGCAACGAGCGCAGTGCGGTGGCGGGCCTGAAGACCACCTCCTACGCGGAGAACGTGGTCGCCCTCGCGCACGCCCACCGGCAGGGTGCCACCGAGTCGCTGTTCGCCAACACCGCGGGGCAGCTCTGCGAGGGCACCGGCTCCAACGTCTTCGTGGTGCTCGGCGGCAGGCTGCTCACCCCGCCGCTCGCCTCCGGCTGCCTGGCCGGCGTCACCCGCGCCCTGGTGGCCGAGTGGTGCGGCGCCGAGGAGGCCGACCTGCCGTACGCGGTGCTGCAGGAGGCCGAGGAGGTCTTCCTCACCTCGACGCTGCGCGACGTGCAGGGCGTGGCCCGGATCGACGACCGCGAACTGCCCGCCCCCGGGCCGGTCACCGCCCGCGCGATGGCGCTCTTCGCCGAGCGCGCGGCCGAGGACCCCGACCCGCGTTAGGCCGCGGCCGCTGCTGGGAAGGGCAGTGCCATGACGACCACGCTGCGCCCCGCCGGCCCCGAGGAGACCCTGCCGGACGGCGGGCGCGGCCGACCCTGGCTGGTCTGCGCGAACGGCCGCACGGTGGGCAGCGTGCGGACCTCGGCGGTGCGCTACGGCACCCACTGGGCCGGCCGGATCGACGCGCTGCAGATCACCGAGGGGCTGCGGCGCGGGCGCGGCACGGTGGCCGCGCTGGCCGCCGAGGAGGTGCTGCGGTCCTGGGACTGCACCCGCGCGGAGGTGGTGGTCCCGGCCCAGGCACCGGCCGCGCTGGCCCTGGCGCTGGCCCTCGGCTACACCGAGACCAACCGCAAGCTGCTCAAGGACCTCGGCGAAGTCCCGCCGCCGGCGCCGGGTCTGACGCTGCGTCCGATCGGCGCGGCGGAGTTCCCCGAGTGGCTGGCGGCGGCCAACGCCGAGTACCAGGAGCACCTGGTCCGCTCCGGGCTGACGCCGGAGCAGGCGCGCCAGCGGTGCGCCACCGACACCCGCAACCTGCTCCGCGAGGGCGCCGACACCCCCGGGGTCGCGCTGCGCCGGCTGTACGCGGGGGAGCGGGCGGTGGGCAGCCTCTGGGTCGCCCTGGACTGCGGGCCGCTGGCGGACGGCCGGCAGCACAGCTGGGTGATGACCGTCGAGGTCGCCGCCGACCGGCGCGGGCAGGGCCACGGGCGCGAGCTGATGCTCGCCGCCGAGCGCGAGAGCCTGGCGGCGGGCAGCCGGGTGCTGGGGCTGAACGTCTACTCCGACAACACGGTCGCCATCCGGCTGTACGCCTCGCTCGGCTACCGGCCGACCACCCACGTCCTCGCCAAGGCGCTCTGACCCCGGGCGGCCCGCGAGACCGCGCGCCGCCCGGGCCGGGCCGCTGCTACCGCTGCGCCTCCAGCAGGGCGACGATCTGCTCGCGCAGGCCCTGCTGGCTCTGGCCGCCGTCCAGCCGGCGCCCGCCCACCACGTAGGTCGGCGTGCCCTTGACCCCGATCGCCTTGCCCTCGGCCTGGTCGGCGTCGACGGCCAGGGTGTGCCGGCCGTCGATCATCGCGAGCTCGACCTCCTCGGCGTCCAGCCCGAGCTCGCGGGCCACCTCCAGCAGCAGCTCGGGGCCGCGCCGGTCCAGCTCCTCGACCCGGCCCAGCACCGCCTCGACGAACGGCCAGCCCCCGCCCTGCGCGAACGC
The DNA here is from genome assembly GCF_042741245.1 of Kitasatospora sp. NPDC058965. Classification (NCBI taxonomy): domain Bacteria; kingdom Bacillati; phylum Actinomycetota; class Actinomycetes; order Kitasatosporales; family Streptomycetaceae; genus Kitasatospora; species Kitasatospora sp. NPDC058965. The sequence continues at coordinate 532 of NZ_JBHYKG010000478.1, read as the reverse complement.
CTCCTCGGCCGCCTCGGCGGCGGCGTAGGCATGCTTGTGCTTCTCCAGGGGAAAGTGGCGCAACGAGACGGTCAGCGCGTCGCCGTACTGCTCACGCAGCGCGCGGACGTCGTCGAGCGCGGTGCCGCAGTCCGGGCACTGCAACTCGCACCAGAACTCCACCGGGGGGAGGGAACCTTCGATCATGTGCCCAGTGTTCCACCCCCGGGGACCCGCACCGACCAGTGAGGACCGGACACCATGCTGACCGCCACCGTCTGCTACGGCCTGAGCGGGCTCGGCCTGCTGATCGCCGCGCTCCAGGGCTTCCGGCGCCGCGGACGCAGTGCGGTCCGCTGGCTGGGCGTCGCCCTGCTGCCGGCCGGCGTCTACCTGACCGGGCTGGTCCCGGTCGGCCGCACCATCGGCCACGAGCTCGCGCACTGGGGGCGTCAGCTGGTGCTCGACCCCCGGGTGTGGACCGGCATCGGGCTGTTGGCTGGCGGCGTGCTCCTGCTGCTGCTCAGCGGGATCGGTCGCGGCGGGCGCGCGC
>NZ_JBHYKG010000477.1:0-4548 GCF_042741245.1 Kitasatospora sp. NPDC058965 | reverse complement strand
GTCTTCAGGGCGGGGCCGCGCCGCGGGCCCGCTCGGTGGCGAGCACCTCGGGCAGGCCGTCCAGCCGGCGGAGCGCGGCCACCGTGCGCGAGGTCCGGTGGTTGGCCGCCAGCAGCTCGCGGTGGCGCTCCACGAACGCCCAGTACCCGGTGGTGAACGGGCAGGCCCGGGCGCCGAGCCGGTCGGTCGGCCGGTACGCGCACGGGCGGCAGTGGTCGGTCATCCGGTTCAGGTAGGCCCCGCCGGCGGCGTACGGCTTGGTGGTGATCAGCCCGCCGTCGGCGTACTGGGACATGCCGACCACGTTGGCGAGCATGACCCAGTCGTACCCGTCGACGAAGCAGCGGTGGAACCAGTCCGTCAGCTCGCGCGGGTCGAAGCCGTGCTGCAGGGCCCAGTTGCCGAGGATCATCAGCCGCGGGATGTGGTGGACCCAGCCGTGGTCGCGGACCTCGGCGAGCGTCCCGGCCAGGCAGCGGGCGGTGACGGCCTCGGCGTCGAGGTCCCGGAACCAGGCCGGCAGCGGCTCGTGGTGGCCCAGGCGGTTCGCGTCCCGGTACCCCTCGCCGAGGTGCCAGTACAGCTGCCACACGTACTCGCGCCAGCCGGCGACCTGGCGCACGAAGCCCTCGGCGCTGTTCAGCGGCACCCGGCCGGCCCGGTACGCGGCCTCGGCCGCGCGCACGCACTCGCCCGGGTCGAGCAGGCCGAGGTTGAGCGGGACGGACAGCGCGCTGTGCGCCAGCCACGGGTCCCCGTGCAGCACCGCGTCCTCGTACCGGCCGAACTCGGCGAGCCGGTGGTCGACGAAGTGCGCGAGCGCCCGCTCGGCCTCCGCCCGGGTGGCGGCGAAGCGGCGCGGCCCGTCCCGGCCGGTGAAGGCGACCTCGCCGGCCCGCTCCCAACGGTCCAGGTCGGCCCGCACCGCGCGGTCGATCCCGTCCTCCGCGGGCGCGAACGGCCCCGGCAGCGGCAGCGCGGCGGCGCCGCGCGGCGGCGGCTCGCGGTTCTCCCGGTCCAGGTTCCACCGGCCGCCGGTCGGCTCGCCGTCGGGCTCCAGCAGCAGGTGCTCCGCCCGGCGCACCCGGTGGTAGAAGTCCTCCAGCAGCAGGCGCCGCTCGCCCGGCGGGCCCGCCCAGCGGCGGAAGTCGGCGAACGGGACCAGGAAGCCGCGCGGCGGCAGCACCGTCACCTGCGGCAGGCCCTCGACCAGGTGCAGGGCCGCTCGCGAGGTCGGGTGACAGACCGTCACGGCGCGCCGACCGACCGCCTTGGCCAGGCCCTCCCGGTAGGTGTCGGCCTGCACGTAGCGCGCCCGGTCCCCCAGCGCCTCGGCGGCGTGCCGCAGCGCGGACAGCACCAGGTGGGCCTTGGCCCGGTGGAAGCGCCGGCGGCGCAGCACCGAGCGGGCCTCGATCAGCACCACGGGCGCGTCCGGGTCGGGGCCGGCGGGGCCCGGGGCGAGGAAGTGCGGGCCGAGCTGGTCCGCGAAGACCCAGTGCGGGCGCGGGCCGGTCATCACGGCCCGCCGGTCGGCGCTGCGCGATCCATCCGGGGGTCCTTCCGTCCGGCCGCGGCGGTGCCGCGGGCCCGCCGGTCAGTCTCGGCCGCGCCCGGCCGGGTCGCCCAGCCGCACCGCTCACGCAGCGTTGCGGGCCCGGTTGCCGCACCGATCGCTGCACAACCGCTGCGAGTACTGGGTGATGCGCAATCGCTGCACCGTGGGTGCTGTGACTTCCCGCACGGACTCGCTGCTCCGTCCCCCCGCCACCGCCCGGCGCGCTCCGGCCCCGGCACGGGACCTGGCCGCCCTGATGGCGGCCGCCGCACGCGGGGACGAGGACGCGTTCGCGCGGCTGTACAGTGCGCTCGCCCCGCCCGTCTACGGGATCGCACTGCGGACGCTGCGCAACCCGAGCCACGCCGAGGAGGTGGCCCAGGAGGTGCTGCTGGAGGTGTGGCGCACCGCGGCCGCCTACCGGCCGGACCGGGGCGCGGTGCTCACCTGGGTGCTCACCATCGCGCACCGGCGCGCCGTGGACCGGGTCAGGTCGGCGCGGGCCGCCGCCGAGCGGGAGCTCCGGGTGGCGCTGCGGGACCGGCCGGTGACCGAGTCGGTCGCCGAGCAGGCCGAGCGGCTGGCCGACGTGCAGCAGGTGCGGTCCGCGCTGGCCCGGCTGACCGGCGCGCAGCGCGAGTCGCTGGTCCTCGCCTACTACGGCGGCTACTCGCAGAGCGAGATCGCCGGCTTCCTCGGCGTGCCGCTGGGCACGGTCAAGACGCGGATGCGGGACGGGCTGCGCCGCCTGCGGGTCGCGTTCGGCGACGGGTGACCGCCCCGAACAACGAACCGCCGCTGCGGAGCGTCCGGCCCCGGGCCCGGACGGGGGATCATGGCCGACGACCCGTCAGCACCGGCCCGACCGCACCCGATCCGCGCCCCGCGCACCTGGAGGAGAACGTGAGCGTCACCGTCCGCGCCGTGCCGCCGTCCGGTCGGCGGTGGCTGCGGTGACCGGATCCCGCCCCGCGCCGCCGGACGACGGTCCGGCCGACGCGGGACTGCCGACCGGGGCCGTGGCCCGTCGGCTCGGCGTCTCGCCGACCACGGTCCGCTCCTGGGAGCGCCGGTACGGGATCGGGCCCTCGCACCGCGAGACCGGGCACCACCGCCGCTGGAGCCCCGAGGACATCGGCCTGCTGGAGGCCATGTGCCACCTGACGGCCCGTGGGGTGCCGCCGGGCGAGGCCGCCCGGGCGGTGCTCGCCGCGGGGGCACCGGCGGGCGAAGGACCGGCGGTCCCGGCACCGTCGGCCGGGCCGCGGGCCGCCCCGGGCGGCAGCCGGGCGCTGCGGGTGGGCGCGGTCCGTCCCGACTGCCGGGGCCTGACCCGGGCCGCCGTCCGCCTGGACTCGCCCGAGGTCGCCAGGATCCTGCGGGAGGCCGTCGCCGGGCTCGGCGTCGTCGACGCCTGGACCGAGGTGATGATGCCGGCGCTGCGCGCGGCGGGGCGCAAGTGGGCCGCGACCGGGGAGCAGTACGTCGAGGTGGAGCACCTGCTGTCCTGGCACGTGTCCACCGTGCTGCGCGCGGCGGCGGTGCGCCCCGGTGCGCTGCGGCCGGTCCCGCCGGTGCTGCTGGCGGCCATGCCCGACGAGCAGCACACCCTCCCGCTGGAGGCCGTCGCGGCGGGGCTGGCCGACCGGGGGCTGCCGTTCCGGATGCTCGGCGCGGCGGTGCCGGCCCGGGCCCTGCTGGACGCGGTCCGGCGGACCGGCCCGGGCGCCGTGATGCTCTGGTCCCAGGACCGGCGCACTGCGGAGCCGACCCTGGTGCGCCGACTCGCCCAGCTGGGCTGGGGCCCGCACGGTTCCCGCGGCCACGCCCTCGTGCTGGCCACCGGCCCGGGCTGGACCCGTGCCACCCGCCCGCCGGGCACCGCCGGCCCGCACACCCTGGTGAGTGCCCTCGACCTGGTCGAGCAGGCGGTCGCCCACTGACCGGGCGCCTCGGCGCCCACCGGGTCCGGTGGTTCCGGACCATGACCTGACCCGGTCAGGTCGGAGGCTTTCCCTCACCGGTGAGGGGTGGGGTAGCCTCCCAGGCGTTACGTCGCCGTGACCCGGCAGCCGGTGACGGCGACGAACGCGATCCGCCCGCGCGGCAGCGGGCGGTCGGGCCCAGGTGCTACGGAGGCGACGTTCGATGGTTGGCTCAACCCCGTCCAGCCGATCGCTCAGGGAGAGCGCTCCCGTCGGCGGTGCGACCGCGGTCGGCGAGTCGGAGCTGCGGCTGCTGCTGGCCGGGCTGACGGCGGTGCGCGACGGGGACTTCGGCACCCGGTTGCCCGGCGAGGCGGACGGCCTGATGGGCGAGATCGCCGACGTCTTCAACGGCATGGTCGACCAACTGGCCCTGTTCACCTCGGAGGTGACCCGGGTGGCCCGCGAGGTCGGCACCGAGGGCCGGCTCGGCGGCCAGGCCCGGGTGCCGGGGGTCTCCGGGACCTGGGAGGACCTGACCGACTCGGTCAACGCCATGGCCGGGAACCTGACCACCCAGGTCCGCGACATCGCGCAGGTGGCCACCGCCGTGGCCCGCGGCGACCTGTCGCAGAAGATCCGGGTGGACGCCCGCGGCGAGATCCTCGAACTCAAGGACACCGTCAACACGATGGTGGACCAGCTGTCGGCGTTCGCCGGCGAGGTGACCCGGGTGGCCCGCGAGGTCGGCACCGAGGGCCGACTCGGCGGCCAGGCCGACGTCAAGGGCGTCTCCGGCACCTGGCGCGACCTGACCGACTCGGTGAACTTCATGGCCGGGAACCTGACCGGCCAGGTCCGCGCCATCGCGCAGGTGGCCACCGCCGTGGCCCGCGGCGACCTGTCGCAGAAGATCGGGGTCGACGCCCGCGGCGAGATCCTCGAACTCAAGACCACCATCAACACGATGGTCGACCAGCTGTCCGCGTTCGCCGGCGAGGTGACCCGGGTGGCACGCGAGGTCGGCACCGAGGGCCGGCTCGGCGGCCAGGCCGACGTCAAGGG
>NZ_JBHYKG010000476.1:0-4569 GCF_042741245.1 Kitasatospora sp. NPDC058965 | reverse complement strand
GCCCGTCGTCCACGCCGAGGCGTGGGCGGGCGGGGCGACGCCGCACGCCGCCCTCGCCCGGCACCCCGCCCGCGCCCCCTTCACCCAGGACGAGGACGACGACCAGGAGCACGGGTTGCCCGGCGACGTCCGCGGCCGGGTCCGTCGCCGGGCGGCCGGGATGACCTGGGAGAACCTCCAGCAGGCCCTGGAACAGGCCCGGGACGACGAGCGCGCCGCCGACCAGTACGCCGACGCCGCAGACGAGACCGGCCACGCCACCGCCGCCGACGCTTTGGCCGAGTGGCAGCGCGTACGCGACCACACCGCCGAGACCCGGGCCGAGCGCTACGACCCCGACCACGACACCGCTCTCCAGCACGCGCTGCGCTGCGAGCACCACCGGCAGGACTTTGCCGGCAGGACGTCGCCGAATGCGCCCGCGAAGCCGCCCACCAGGCCCGCCAGATCACCGACGCCGCACACCGCCGCCTCGCCGGCGCCGCCGCCCAACCTCTCTGCACCGCCCTCGACCGCGCCGGCCTCCACGCGCTCACCGACGACGACCACCAGGCCGCCCGCGACCCCGCCCGCCACCTCGACCCCGCCACACTGCGCCAGGTCGCGAGCCGGCCGGAGCGCACCCGCACCGCCGCCTTCGCGCTGCGCGGCACCGAGCAGGCCCGGCCCGTCCGGCCCGTCCGGCCCGTCGTACGGCGCCGCCAGTTCCGACCGACCGCACGGGCCCCAGGGGGTGCCCGGGTGGGTGAGCCGGGAGGGGGGACGGTGGGTCAGGAACGGCGCAGGGCGGCGAGTTCGGTCTCGGTGGCGAGGGTGCGGGGGTGGTGGGGGCCGAAGTGCTCGCGCCAGGCGGCCGCGCAGCGGGCGAGGTGCTGCTCGGCCTCGGTACGCCGGCCTGCGGCGGCGATGGCGCAGGCCAGGGCGGTGGTGGCTTCCAGGGCGCAGTAGTGGATGGGGGCGTAGTGGGCTTCGGCCAGCTCGACGGCCTGGCGTGACTCCACCTCGGCCTCCTGCGGTCGTTGCCCGCCGAGCAGGGCCTGCGCGGCGACGGTCGCGATCGGTGCGGCGAGGCCGGCCCGGGCGTCCGGGGTACGACGGAACTCGGCCCTGGCCCGGTCGACGGCCTGCAGGGCCTCCTGGTGGCGCCCGACTGCGGTGAGGCTGCGGGCGAGCCCGAGCTGCAGGGTGATGAGCACGTCGCCGCTGGGCTGGGTGACCTGGGCCTGCTGCGTGATGGCGGCGCGCGCGGCGGCTTGGGCCCCGTCGTGGCGGCCCTGTCCGTCGAGGGCCCGGACGAGGGCGTTCATGACGGCCAGCCAGAGCAGGTCCACACTGCTGTGCCGGTCGAGGAGTTCACGGCACTCGCGCTCGGCCAGCCCGTACTCGCCCAGGAACACCAGGCTCTGGGCCCGGTCCGACCCGGCCTTGAGCGTGCGCACGCTGTCCTGGCCGAACACCTGGGCACAGGCTGAGCGCAGCGCCGCGCCCTCGTCGGCCGCCTCGCGGTGGCGGCCCTGGGCACCGCGGGCCCGCACCTTGATGTCCCAGGCCAGCAGGCCGAGCTTGTCCGGGGCCGGACGGTGGCGCAGTACGGCCAGAGCCAACTCCGCGGCCCCGTCGGGATCGTTGCGGGCGAGCAGGAGAGCAGCCAGGTCGATCCGCACCTTGCCCGTGACCGGGTGCTCCTGACCGAGCACGTCCGGGCACAGCGCCACCAGCTCACGCAACTCGGCAGCCGCCTCCTCCCGCCGGCCCAGCCTCACCAGGACCGCCGCCCGCCGGCCGCGCGCCTCCAGGCTCAACGGGTCCTGCGCACCGAGCCGGGCGCACCGCAGCTCGACCGCCTCCCGGAACGCCTGCTCGGCCGGCGCCCACTGCGCCTTCGCGACGAACTGGTCACCCGTGACCCGCAGCCCCTGCGCGCGTCGAAGATCCCGCTTGTGCGCCGCCCGATCGCGCAGCCCCGCGAACATACCCGCTCCCTCACCCGGTCCATGACGTGGCGATGATCGTATCGTCGGCCACTGCTCTGACCGGGAACGTTCGCCGGTTGGGCCCGGGGTAGCTGGCGCCCGTGAAGGTCTGTCCCCTCCGGCACATCAGCCACCGTTGAGTGGGCACCCTGGTAGCCGGGTTCGGTGATCTCGTCCAGTAGCGTGGAGGCCCACAGATGCGGATCGTCCACCAGGCGCTGGCGGCAGTAGTCCACGAACGGCGCGAACGCGTCTGTGGCCTGGCGCCGGTGCTCGGGCACCCGCTCGCCGTTCAGGTAGGCACGGATCGTCTTGCGGTCGCGGCCCAGGTGCCGGGCGATGGCCGAGATGGACCGGCCCTGCCGACGCAGCGCGTGCGCATCCACGTCTTCCTCCCGCGTCAGCACCCGGGCCCCCGAACAGGCCGAACCCGTCGCGAACGCAGACTTTCCGACAGGACACGAAGCAACCGGGCACGCCGGGCGAGAACACACGATGGGTGGGGAGATCATCCGAGCAGGTTCGGCCGGCCCGGAGCAGACGGTGATCAGGCGATCAGCAGTGGCCGTCTCGCGCCTTTACGCGATCCAGCAGTACAGCCGGTCCTCCCGGTCGCCGATCCCGCTCGCCAGCTCGGCCAGGCCCGTCAGGATCCAGGCGGAGATCTCCGGGTCAAACACCTCTCGATCCTCAGCCCGCTCCCGGACCCACCGCTGGCTGACCTCGCCAAGCCGGAGGTCGTCGGCACCGGCCAGCGCGTCCTGGAGTGCAGCGGAAACCAGGAGAACCAGCGGGCCCCCGCCGTCGTCCGGGTCGGCAACAACTTCGGGCACATCAGCATCGACAAGCTCCGCGAAGCTCCGGCCGGTGAAGATGCCCTCCCACTCGATCAGGGCTTCCTCGGCGTCGAAGTTGCCGTATGTCAGCGAGTCGAAGACCCCGTCAGGACCACCTTCCACGACGGCGGCTGCGGCGTCCCGGCTCGGTGCCACGAAGAACTTGATGATGATGCTCACCAGGGCATCGTGCCCGCTGAGCCGGCTCAGGTCTAACCGTCCGTCCCCCAGACCCTTCGCCGAGGGCGGGGAAATAGCTGAGCAGGTCCGGCCAACGCAAGAGCAGTGGGTGAGGAAATTCAGGGCCCTGGCCGGAGTTTCGTGAATGATCAAGGAGAGGTGCTGGCTCGCTCGTTCCCGAGTGGGCGCGGTCGTCCGGTCGGCACCTTTACCAAGAACAACAAGGCGAGGGCTACACCCATTGCGTCCCGGCGGCCGCTTGACAACGTCAGTAGGAAGCGAACTCCACGGGCGGGGGCCAGCAGCGGGCGGCACGTGCCGTGCTGGCGGGGCACGACTGACCGTCCAACTGGGCATCCCCCAGACTGACGCGAGGAGTACGTACAGGCCCGCACCGCAAAGGACTTGGGTCCGCTGATGCTGCCGGTCCCGACCAAGCGCGAGCTGGTGGCCGCGCTGGTCTCCGCCCCGGACGAACCTGTACATCCGCGAGGAGCGCAGCATGTGAGCCGTGCGGCTGCCCCGCACCCTCGCGCGGGAGGCGAGCTGCTCGGCGTGGCATGCTGCCTGGCATGGCCGCCACTCCTGATTTCGACGCTTCGGGCGGGACTTGGTCGTTCGCGACCGCACGTGAGCCGGCCGAGTTCCCCGCGGTCGAGGTCGAAGGCGTGCCCGGTGTCGAGCACGCCGGGGGAGCGGGCCGTACCCTGTGCGGGATCCGCGGCCGGTACCTGAAGTTCTTCCTGCATGACTTTCAGCCGCAGGCATTGGCCTCGTGCCGCAAGTGTCGAGCGCTGGCCGAGGGGGCGCCGTCCCGGCCGTGCGGGCAGGAACGCCTGCACGACCTGCTCCTCCAGGAAGCCGAAGACGGGCCGCTGCGTACAGACCTGCTCGCCGCGCTGCGCAGGGGTGTGCGGATCGCGATCTGGATCACCGGCCCGGCAAAGGTCCTCATCCGCTTCCACTCGCGGATCGACCGGATGACCGAGGAGGCCGGCCCGGCCACCGAGGCGCTCGCAGCGGCCAAGACCTCCATCACACTGGCCCGCGTCGAGGACACGGACCGGCAGTACCTCGTTGTCCTGCCGCCAGACGGCCGCGCCCGCATCGCACGCGGGGTGGTGACCGGCTCTCCTGCGGCTTAGCCCTCCTCCGACAGCACCAATCCTGCAGGGCGCTGCCCCGTCGTCCGGTCCGCACGGCCAACGCCGCGCTGCGTCCGTGCTGGACGTGCCGGGGCTCGATCGGCGGGAAGGAGGGCTCGGACCTGGAGCTGCGGGAGAAGGCCCGGCCGGACCGGCTGGAGTGCCCGCAGTGCGCCAGCGACCGGGAGGCGAAGAAACTGGGGCCGCTGGTGCTGCCCGCTCCGACCAAGCGCGAGCAGACGGCCGCCCTGCTCTCCGCCCGCGCCCGCCGACCGGGACCTGGGCCGGGCCCGATGCCCGACTTCCCGCTGGTGCGCGGTGCGATCTGGCTGCGCCGGACCGGCCCGGACGGCTGGGTGGCCCTGGTGGAGGGTGCGGATCGTCCACGGCACCCAGCCGGGCACCCTGCCGGAGCCCGTCGTCCACGCCGAGGCG
>NZ_JBHYKG010000475.1:0-4615 GCF_042741245.1 Kitasatospora sp. NPDC058965 | reverse complement strand
CTGCTGCGCCGGTGTGGCGGCCGCGCTCTCCTTCCACGGCCTGGTCGGCTTCGGCACCCAGAACCTCGGCAGCCTCGGCGAGATCGACCAGCGGGTGCTCGCCACCCCGGGCCAGGTGCTGGCCGCGGGGTGGGAGCTGGCCCGCACCGGGGAGTTGGCGACCAACCTGCTCGCCTCGCTGCAGCGGGTCGCGGAGGGCCTGGCGATCGGGGTGACGCTCGGCGTGCTGCTGGCGGTCGCCGCCGGGATGTTCCGGCTGGGCGAGGAGCTGGTGGACTCCACCCTCCAGGTGCTGCGCTCGCTGCCGGTGCTCGGGCTGCTGCCGCTGGTGATCATCTGGTTCGGCGTGGGGGAGGAGCCCAAGGTCGCGCTGGTGGTGTTCGCCACCGTGTTCCCGGTCTACCTGAACACCTACGCCGGCATCCGCGGGGTGGAGAGCCGGCTGGTGGAGTCGGCCCGGGTGCTGGGGCTCGGCCGGCTGGCGCTGGTCCGCCACGTCGTGCTGCCCGGCGCGGTCCCCGGCTTCCTGGTCGGCCTGCGCTTCGCGCTCACCAGCTCCTGGCTGGTCATCATCATCGCCGAACAGCTGAACGCCACCAGCGGCATCGGCTACCTGATGAACCAGGCCCAGGCCTGGTACCGCACCGACATCATCGTGCTCGGCCTGCTGATCTACGGACTGCTGGGCCTGGCCGCCGACGCCGTGGTCCGCCTGCTGGAGCGCCGACTGCTCCGCTGGCGGCGCGGATTCGACGGGAACTGAGGGGAGTTGAACCATGACGACCGCCACTGACACCGGGACCACCGGTGCTGCTGCCGCCGCCACTGTCGCCGACACGGCCGCTGACGCCGGCGCCGACCTCCGGGCCACGGCCCACCCGGCCACGGCCGCGGACCCGGCCACCGCGGCCGACCCCGCCACCGCCGCGGACCCGGCCGTGCTGGCCCGCGACCTGCACCGGTCCTTCGAGGGTCGGGAGGTGCTCTCCGGCATCGACCTGCGGATCCGGCGCGGGGAGTTCGTCGCCCTGCTGGGCCGCAGCGGCTCCGGGAAGAGCACCCTGCTGCGCGCCATGGCCGGCCTCGACCCGGATTTCCGGGGCCGGTTGCTGGTACCGCAGCGCCGCTCGGTGGTCTTCCAGGACCCGCGCCTGCAGCCCTGGAAGCGGGTGCTCGACAACGTGGTGCTGGGCCTGCCCGGCACCCGCGCCGAGAACCGGGCCCAGGGGCTGGCCGCGCTGGCCGAGGTCGGCCTGGAGCGGCACGCCGACGCCTGGCCGGTCACCCTGTCCGGCGGCGAGGCACAGCGCGCCGCGCTCGCCCGCGCGCTGGTGCGCGAGCCCGAACTGCTGCTGCTGGACGAGCCGTTCGGTGCGCTCGACGCGCTCACCCGGATCCGGATGCACGACCTGCTGCGCCGCCTGTGCCGACGGCACCGGCCGGCCGTGCTGCTGGTCACCCACGACGTGGACGAGGCGGTGCTGCTCGCCGACCGGGTGGTGGTGCTCACCGAGGGCCGGCTGGGCGCCGTGCACGAGGTCGGGCTGCCCGCGGAACGCTCCCGCAGCCACCCGGAGTTCGCCGCGCTGCGGGCGGTCCTGCTGGCCGAGCTGGGCGTGGTGGACGACGCGGCGGGGGAGGAGCGGTGACCGACCTGCTGCCCGCCGCCGCCGTGCCGCCCGAGCTCTTCCGGCAGGCGTTCCGCCGCCATCCGGCGGGCGTGGTGGTGATCACCGTCGATGCCGGGCGCGGTCCGGCCGGCTTCACCGCGACCTCGCTCACCTCGCTCTCACTCGATCCGCCGCTGGTCTCCTTCGGCATCGCCACCGGCTCCTCCAGCTGGCCGCACCTGCGCGACGCCGGGACGGCGGTGGTCAACTTCCTCGGGGACGACCAGGAGCCGCTCGCCCGGCGGTTCGCCACCAGCGGGATCGACCGCTTCGCCGAGCCGACCCGCTGGCACCGGCTGTCCGGCGGCGAGCCCGCCCTGGACGGGACGGCCGGCCGACTCACCGTGCGGATCGAGCAGTTGGTGACCGCCGGTGACCACCGCCTGGTCCTCGCCCGGGTCGAGCAGGCCTGGCTGCCACCGGCCGGCCGGCCCCTGCTGTACCACGACGGGCGGTACCACCCGGCGCCGTAGCGGCGCCGCGTCACCCGTGCCGGCCCGTGGCCGCTTTCCCTCCCCGTCGACCCTCCTCCCCGTCGACCCTCCACACCGCCGACCCTCCTCACCGCCCCTCCGCCACCGAACGGAAACCCGACCATGACCTCGGCCGAGCGCCAGCTGCACTTCAACCTGTTCATCCTCGACACCGGCCACCACGAGGCCTCCTGGCGGCTGCCGCAGTCCGACCCGCTGGCCCACATCGACCTCGCCTACCACCAGAACCTCGCCCGGATCGCGGAGGCGGCCACCTTCGACTCCGTCTTCCTCGCCGACGCCCCGGCCCTGTGGGGCGACGTGGGCCAGCGGCCGAGCGGTCGGCTGGAGCCCACCCTGCTGCTGGCGGCGCTGGCCGGCGCGACCAGTCGGATCGGCCTGATCGCCACCGCCTCCACCAGCTACAACGACCCGTACAACCTGGCCCGCCGGTTCAACTCGCTGGACCACATCTCCGGCGGCCGCGCCGGCTGGAACATCGTCACCACCGCCGGTGACGCCGCCGCTCGGAACTTCGGCCTGGAGGCCCAGCCCGCGCACGCCGAGCGGTACGAGCGCGCCGACGAGTTCCTGGAGGTGTCGACCCTGCTCTGGGACAGCTGGCAGGACGACGCCGTGGTGGCCGACAAGGAGCGCGGCGTGCACGCGCTGGCCGACCGGGTCCACCCGATCGGCTTCGCGGGCCGGTACTTCAAGGTGGAGGGCGCACTCAACGTGCCGCGCTCGCCGCAGGGCCACCCGCTGCTGGTGCAGGCGGGGTCCAGCGAGAGCGGCAAGGACTTCGCGGCCCGCTGGGCCGAGGCGGTCTTCACCGCGCAGCCGACGCTCGCCGAGGGCCAGGACTTCTACGCCGACGTGAAGCGCCGCGCCGCCGCCTTCGGCCGCGACCCGGAGCAGGTGAAGATCCTGCCCGGCATCGTGCCGGTCATCGGCGACACCGAGGCCGAGGCCCGCGAGCTGGAGGCGGAGCTGGACCGGCTGATCCGCCCCGAGTTCGCCCAGCGCCAGCTGGCGGGCCTGCTCGGCCTGACGCCCGACCAGCTGCCGCTGGACCGGCAGCTGCCGGCCGACCTGCCGGAGGAGGAGCTGATCGAGGGCGCCAAGAGCCGCTACACGCTGATCGTGGAGCTGGCCCGGCGGGAGCAGCTGACGGCCCGACAGCTGATCGCCCGACTCGGCGGCGGGCGCGGCCACCGCACCTTCTCGGGTACCGCGGAGCAGGTGGCCGACACCATCGAGCAGTGGTTCCGGCAGGGGGCGGCGGACGGCTTCAACATCATGCCGGCGGTGCTGCCCTCGGGCCTGGAGGTCTTCGCCGAGCGGGTGGTCCCGATCCTGCGCGAGCGAGGCCTGTTCCGCACCGAGTACACCGGAACCACGCTGCGTGACCACTACGGCCTGGCCCGCCCGGCCAACCGGTTCACCGAGGGCGCGGGCTCACGGCGCGAGCCGATCGCGGTGGCCTGACGCGATGTCGGGCGATGCCCCGTCCGGCGGCTGCCCGCCGGACGGGGCATCGTCTGGCGTGCCTGCGGAGGCGGACGGTGACGCACTGTTAACACTATGACGTGACCACACTGAACCGCGCGCCACGGCTGCGCGCCGCCACGGCGGTCGTCGCCGCCGCCGGGACCGCCACGGCGGTCGCCCTGCTGCTGACCGGCCCGGGGTCCGCCGCGGCCGCGCCGGGGGACCTGGCCAGCGCGACCCTGGTACAGCTCACCAGCCAGGACGTGCCGGCGATCGGTCTGACCGCCTACAGCGGCCGGTACGGGACCGCGCACTCCACCACCGTGCCCGACGCGAACGCCGCCGACTTCACCAGCGACCCGGACGGCATGCTGTCCCGGATCTCCATCGCCACCAAGGTGACGCAGACCGGCACCGACACTGCCCGCTACTACGCGCAGGCGCAGCTGACGGCCCTCAGCGTGATGTTCAACTCCAAGAAGTTGATCAGTTTCGGCCCGGTCGAGGCCGGCACGGTGGCCTCGCTGGACTCCTACGCCCAGTGCGTGCCGCCGCCGTACCTGGTGCAGGCGCTCGCGTACAACCGCACCAACGGCGGGGAGATCACGGTGCTCGGCCAGACGGTCGGGGTGGGCACCACCACCCTCCGGATCACCGGCACCGACCTCGGCGTGCCCGACATCGGTCCCAGCACCCTGGACGTCACCGTCACCCGCCACGAGGACCCGGCGGCCCAGGCGGCCCAGTACACCGCCGAGGCCTGGCTGGACATCGACGTCTCCGGCACCTTCAACGACCTGACGGGCCACCAGGAGTACCAGGGCAAGGTCACCCACGCGCGCCTCGGCGAGGTCTCGGTCGTCTGCCAGGGCGCCACGCCGACGCCGACGCCGACGCCCACGCCCACCCCGACCCCGCCCCCCCCGGGGCGCCGCCGCCCCCGCCCCGCGGGGCCGCCCCGCGCGGGGGGGGGGGGCCCCC
>NZ_JBHYKG010000474.1:0-4618 GCF_042741245.1 Kitasatospora sp. NPDC058965 | reverse complement strand
TTGGGGTGGTTGTTGTGAATACCGGCCTGGTGGGTGTCCCGCCCCCCCCCGTCCACGCGCCCGGGTGTTGACGGCGGGTCGCACCAGGACTTCTCAGGCCGCCTTCGCCGGGTCCGGACCGGGACCCGCGCCACCGTCCGCCGAGCCGACCCGCTCCACCGGTGGACCGAACCCCCGGCTCCCTTCGGCCGGCGCCGTCGCGGCGCGGTCGGGGCCTCGGGAGATCGGGCGCGAAGAGGTACCACCGGGGTGGCGGTGCGGACGTGCCGGACGGTCAGGGACGTTCATCCCGTTCGGGGCCGGGTGCTCGGCCCCGAACGGGATGGGCGCTCCTGCCGTCCGGGGGCAGGGACACACGGGCGACCGACGGGTGGCAGCATCCTCCTGTGATCACCCAACAGGAAGCGGGCGGAGCCGCCGCTCAGGGCGACGGAGTGGTCAGGGCACTCCTGACGGCCGTCGCGACCTTGGAACTCCTCGCCTCGCAGGGCCATGACGCCCACGTCGCGCTGAGCACCCTGGAAGGGATCGCCCACGAGCTCGACTCGATGGGCCCCGACGGGCACCGGCAGTTCGTGGCGGCGCTGGAGCGCATCGCCGCGGACGACCCCTACCAGGCCGCCTGGGTCCGAGGCCTCCCGGACGCCCTGGGGCTCGATCGCTGAGGCCCGGCACCCGAATGTCACACCCCGTCAGCCGCGCAGCGCACCACCGCACCCCTCCCCCACCGTTGCGCTGACGGTCCCCCGAACTCGCCCCCCACGGCCGCCTCGCCCGTGCATCGTGTCGCATCCCTTGACACCCTCCGGAGCCGGGAGGAGTCTGCGCAGGGGAGTCGGGAGAGCGCTCTCTCGACTTCTCTCCCGTCTCTTTCGCCCCTCTCTCCCCACAGGTGAACAGGATTCGCTGATGCTCTCCGGACGAAGGCTCATCGCCTCCCCCACCACTCCGCTCCGCTTACCGCACCGCCGCCGGACCCACCAGCCGCACCATCCCCAGCAACCCCACCGACCCCGCGCAGCCCGGCCGGTGGCGCGCGCGCTGCTCGCGGTCGCCGCCCTGGTGGCCGTGTCCCTGGCCGGCGTGCACGGCGCGGCGTTCGCGGCCGGCAGCGGCGCGTTCGGCGGGACGCCCGCCGCCGTGCCGGGGACCGTCCAGGCTGCCAACTACGACACCGGCGGCCAGGGCGTGGCCTACAGCGTCACCGCCGCCAACGGCAGTGCCAACTCCTACCGCGCCGACGGGGTGGACCTGGAGGCCACCGCGGACACCCAGGGCACCAGCGCGCCGGGCGGCGCCTACGACCTGGGGTGGACCACGCCGGGGCAGTGGTTCAAGTACACCGTCCAGGTGGCCGCGGCCAGCACCTACACCGCCTCGTTCCGGGTCTCCTCGCCGTACGGGATCCCCGACGCGTTCCACGTCACCGGTGCCACCGGTACCAACCTGACGGGTCCGGTGGCCGTCCCCAACACCGGCGGCTACCAGACCTGGAGCACCGTCACCGCCACCCTGACCCTGCCGGCCGGCGTGCAGACGCTCACCGTCGACCAGGACACCAACGGCTGGAACCTGCACTCCCTCGCCTTCGCCCAGAGCAGCGGCGGAGGCGGCGGCACCGGCGGAGGCGGCGGCCCGACCCAGTACTGCGGCACCCAGGACCTGGCGCTCGACCAGCCGACCACCGCCTCGTCGACCCAGGACGCCACCGCCTACCCGGCCACCGGCGCCACCGACGGGAACCCGGGCACCCGCTGGTCCAGCGCGGCCGGCGATCCGCAGTGGCTGACGGTCGACCTCGGCGCGCCGCAGCAGATCTGCTCGGTGGGCATCCTCTGGGAGGCCGCCTACGCGACGGCGTTCCAGGTCCAGGTCTCCGCCGACGGCGCGAACTGGACCACGGTGTACTCCACCACGACGGGCACCGGCGGGAACCAGGCGATCCCGGCCACCGCGACCGCCCGCTACGTCCGGATGTACGGCACGGCGCGCGGCACCCAGTTCGGCTACTCGATCTTCGAGTTCGCCGTCCACGGCCTGACCACGGTCGCCCCGGTCACCGGCGGCAACGGCAACGGCGGCAACGGCGTGTGCCCCTGGGTGGGGTCCACCGCTCCGGTCGCCCAGCGGGTCCAGCAGGTGCTCGACACCATGGACCGGGCCGAGGAGGTCACCCTGGCCTCGGGGGACGGCAGCACGACGTACATCGGGCAGGTCGGCGGCATCCCCAACCTCTGCATCCCGCCGCTGAACATGGAGGACGGCCCGTCGGGGGTCGGCGACGGGAACGGCGGTGTCACGGCCTTCCCCGACGGCGAGAACGCCGCCGCGACCTGGGACCCGGCGCTGATCCAGCAGGAGGGCGCGGCGAAGGGCGCCGAGTTCGCGGGCAAGGGCGTGAACGTCTCGCTCGGCCCGACCACGAACCTGGTGCGCGACCCGCGCTGGGGCCGCACCTACGAGACCTACGGCGAGGACCCGTACCTGGCCGGCCGGATCACCGCCGCCGAGGTCCGGGGGCTGCAGGGCCAGGGCGTGATGGCCGACGTCAAGCACGCGGCCGCCTACGACCAGGAGCGGTACCCGAACGGCGGCAACAACGAGACGGTCGGCCAACAGGCCCTGGAGGAGCTGTACCTGGCACCGTTCCAGGCGGCGATCACCCAGTCCGCGCCCGCCTCGGTGATGTGCTCGTACGCCGTGGTCAACGGCGCCCCCTCCTGCGCCAACGCCGACCTGCTGCAGCACGGGCTGAACGAGCAGGCCGACTACGGCGGCTTCGTCGTCTCCGACTGGGGCGCCGCCGGGAACGCGGTCGCGGATGCCGAGGGCGGCATGGACGTCGCGATGCCCTTCACCGACGCGAGCGACGTCTCCGCCGCGCTGGCGGCCGGGACGCTGGACCAGGGGACCCTCAACGCGGTGGTCGCGCGGATCCTCACCCAGATGTTCGCCTTCGGCCTCTTCGACAACCCGGCCACCGGCTCGCTCTCGGCCACCGTCACCACTGCGGCGCACCAGCAGACCGCGCTCCAACTCGGGGAGGAGGGCACGGTGCTGCTGAAGAACAGCGGCATCCTGCCGCTCGACCCGAAGGGCAGCGAGTCGATCGCGGTGATCGGCACCGACGGCGGCGCGGCGGTGGAGATCGCCGGCGGCGGCAGCGGCGGGGTCGACAGCCCGAACGCGGTCTGGCCGCTGACCGGCATCCAGAACGCGGTCGGGCCGAACGTGAAGGTCGGTTACACCGCCGGCGACGACAACGGCACCGCGAACATCCCGCAGGCGGTGGCCGCCGCGCAGGCCGCGACCGACGCGATCGTCTTCGTCAGCGCCCCGGAGGGCGAGGAGTCCGACCTGGCCACGCTGAACCTGTCCGCCGCGGACGAGACGATGATCGCGGACGTGGCCGCGGCCAACCCGCGCACCGTCGTGGTGGTCAACAGCGGTTCGCCGGTGGCGATGCCGTGGCTGAACTCGGTGGCCGGGGTGTTCGAGAACTGGTACGGCGGCCAGCAGACCGGAGCGGCCGTCGCGGCGCTGCTGTTCGGCGCCGCCGATCCGTCCGGCAAGCTGCCGGTCACCTTCCCGAGCAGTCTGAGCCAGGTCCCGGCGCAGACCACCGCGCAGTGGCCGGGCACCGCCACGGGCACCGACTACACCGAGGGCGTGGACATCGGCTACCGCTGGCACCAGGCCCAACACCTCACGCCCGCCTTCCCGTTCGGCTTCGGCCTGTCGTACACCTCGTTCGCCTTCGGCAACCTCGCCGTCGGTGCGTTCGGCCCCAACGGCACGGCCACCGCGACCGCGACGGTCACCAACACCGGCACGGTGGCCGGCGCGGACGTGGCCCAGCTGTACGTCGGCGACCCGGCCGCGAGCCAGGATCCGCCGGCGCAGCTGCGCGGGTTCCAGCGGGTGGTGCTCAACCCGGGGCAGAGCACCACGGTCAGCTTCCCGCTGACCGTCCACGACCTGGCCGTCTGGTCCCCGACGGACAACCAGTGGGAGGCCCGGGCCGGCAGCTACGCGATCAGGGTGGGGGACTCGTCCGCGAACCTCCCGCTCAGCGGCTCGACCAGCCTGGCCCAGACGCTGACCGGTCAGGTCGCGGCCGGTTCCTCGGGCGCGGGCGTCTCCCTGGCCAACACCGCGGTCAGCGCGAACGTCGCGCCGGGCTCCGGCCTGCCCGGGGCGGAGACGGTCGGCGTGGTCAACCCGTTCGGCTACAGCAGCCCGAAGGGCGCGGCGGTGTCGTTCGCCGTGCAGGCGGTCGACTCCGCTCCGGCGCAGAGCCTCGCCTTCACCGCGACCGGCCTGCCGCCGGGCATCGCCCTGGCGACCGACGGCACGTTCTCCGGTGCCGGCAGCGCGCTGGGGACGTACACGGTGACGGTCACGGCGACGGACCGGGCGGGCGTCTCGGGCACGGCCACCTTCGTGTGGTCGGTCGTGCAGTGAGCCCGCTCCGGTGAACGGGCGCGGTGCCCCGCCCACCCGGGCACCGCCCGCCCCCCCGCCCGTGCCGGCCCGGGCGGGACCGGGCGGCGCCCCGGTACCCCCCCGCCCCGCGCCCCCCCCCCCGGCCCGGGCCCGGCGCACCCCCCGCTATTGC
>NZ_JBHYKG010000473.1:0-4648 GCF_042741245.1 Kitasatospora sp. NPDC058965 | reverse complement strand
GCTCCGGGTCGATCCGGACCGCGTGCTCCAGCGGGGCGTCGGTCCACGGGCGCAGCAGGGCGCGGCAGCGGTCCAGGACCGCCGGGTCGGTGACCGGGCGGGCGTAGCCGGTCACCACCACGCTCCAGCCGAGGTGGGTCACCGGGTCGATGGCGTCGGCCTGGTAGGCCACCACCGCGCCGTCCGGCCCGTGGCCGGTCACCGCGGCGAGCGCGGCGTCCTCGTGGGTGCGGATCAGCAGGACGCCGTCCAGCAGCAGGTGGTTGACCGGGCGGATCGCGGGCAGCGCGTGCATCGTGAAGACCACCCGGCCCAGCTGGGTGCTGCCGAGCAGGCGCAGCGCCGCGCCGCGGTCCAACGCCACCATCCGCCGTGGGGCCGTGCCCGGCCGCACCCCGATCTCCGCCGTCCGTTCCATGTCCCGCTCACCCGCTTCCGGCCGCCTGCGGAGCGGCACCCTGCCCGGCGCGGCCCCACTCGATTGCTCCCCATCCTGCGCCGCCGGGCCGACCGGGGACAGGGCCGGACGACCCCAGTGGCCCGGTCACCCGGCCCCGGTCCGGCCCTACCCGCCGGCCAGCGCCTGGGTGGCGAGGACGGCGGCCTGGACCCGGCGCTCGACGCCGAGCTTGGCCAGCAGGCGGGAGATGTGGTTCTTGACCGTCTTCTCGGCCAGGTAGAGCCGCTCGCCGATCTGGCGGTTGGTCAGGCCCTCGCCGACCATCGCCAGGATCTCCCGCTCCCGGTCGGTGAGCTGGGGGAACGGCTGGGCGGGAGCCGCGGTCTCGCCGCGCAGGCGGGCCATCAGCCGGGTGGTGGCACCGGGGTCGAGCATCGACTGGCCGGAGGCGACGGTGCGGACGGCGGCGACCAGGTCGGTGCCGCTGATCTGCTTGAGCACGTAGCCGGCGGCGCCCGCCATGATCGAGTCCAGCAGGGCCTCCTCGTCGTCGAACGAGGTCAGGATCAGGCAGGCCAGCCCCGGCAGCCGGGAGCGCAGTTCGCGGCAGACGGTCACGCCGTCGCCGTCGGGCAGCCGCATGTCCAGCACGGCCACGTCCGGCCGCAGCGCCGGTACCCGGGCCAGCGCCTGCTCGGCCGTCCCGGCCTCACCGACCACGGTCAACCCGGGCTCGGAGTCGAGCAGGTCGTGAACCCCGCGACGGACCACCTCGTGGTCGTCGAGCAGGAAGACCCGCACCGCGTCCCCGGTGCCACCGTGCGCCCCGTCCACCACCGTCACCACTCCGTTTGGTCCCAGCCCGACGACAACGGTCGGGAACGATCAGATCTGACCGGATTCTGACGGCTGCTGCGCGTGCGGCATAGGGCCTTCCGGCCCTAATGGCCGTGCCCGGCCCGCGGCGGTCGCTCCCGCCCGGGGTCAGGGCTCTTCGCGCCCGGGGGCCGGGACCTTCGGCCCTCGGCCCGGCCCCGCGGCGGGCGCCAGGCTGGTGTGGACCACCAAGGAGGGGTGATGAACGCTCAGCAGACGCTCACCGGCACCGAGGTGCTGGTGCGGACGCGCGGCCCGGTCTCCGCGGAGAGCCGCCGTTACGCACAGGAGAAGGTGCGCGCGGTGGTGGACCGGCTCGGCACGCCCGCCCTCGCGGCCCGCGTGAAGCTCAGCCAGGAGGTCGGCCACGCGCCGGACCGGCAGGCCGTGGCCCAGGCCGTGGTGGACCTGCGCGGCCACCCGGTGCGCGCCCAGGTGGGGGCCGGCACCATGCAGGAGGCGATCGACCGGCTGGCGGACCGGCTGACCGGACGACTGGCCCGGGCCCGGCACCACGACGAGTCCTGGCGGCACGACGGCGCCTGTTCGCCGCTGACCCGGCCCGGGCCGGAGGACGACGCGCACCGACCGGTCCGGCGGGAGCTGCCGGTCGGGCAGCGGCGGATCGTGCGCCACAAGGCGTACAGCCTGCCCCGTCGCAGCCCGCGCGAGGCGGCGTTCGACATGGATGCGCTGGACTACGACTTCCACCTGTTCACCGATGCGCTGACCGGGCACGACGGGGTGGTCTACCGGGATCCCCGCAGCGGCACCCACCGCTACTCCGTGGTGGGCCCGTACCCGCTCCACCGGCCGGTGCTGCCGGGCGGGCCGGCGCCCAGCCGTGCGGCGGTGCCGGAGCTGACGGTGCGGCAGGCCGTGGACCGCCTGGAGGTGACCGGTCTGCCGTTCGTCTTCTTCGCCGCCCCGGGCAGCGGCCGCGGGCAGGTGGTCTACCGCCGGGTGGACGGGCACTACGGCTTGATCACCCCCACCGCCTGACGGTCGGTCGGACGGTCGAGGACTCCCGCCGCCCTGTGCGTGGGGCGCGGTGCGGCGGGCGGGGTCGGTGCCGGGGACGTGGGGGTCCGCGGCGCCGGACGAAGGGGCTGGGAGCGACGAGGGGCGGCTCCCAGCCCCTTCGCGGTCCAGCTCCTTCGCGGTTCCCGGCCCGTTCGCGGTTCCCGGGTCCGGACCGGCCGCGGGCGCGGGGGCCGACGGGCGTAGCGTGGGCCGGGACGAAAGGGGACGGTGTGTTCACCACCGAGCGCTTGATCGTGCGGGACTGGGCGGCGGCGGACCGGGAGCGGTGCTTCGACCTCTACTCCCGCTGGGAGGTGGCCCGGTGGCTCGGGGCCGAGCCCGCCGTGCTGGAGACCGTGGCCGCCGCCGAGGCCAGGATCGAGCGGTACCGCGGCTTCTCGGCCGACCCCCGGTTCGGGATCTGGGCGGTGCAGCGCAAGGACACCGGCACGGTGGTCGGCACGGTCCTGCTGGTGCCGATCCCGGACGGCGACGGGGAGGTCGAGGTCGGCTGGCACTTCCACCCGGACAGCTGGGGCCGGGGGTTCGCCACCGAGGCGGCGCGCGGTGCGGTGGCGAAGGGCTTCGCGGAGGGCCTGGCGGAGATCCACGCCGTGGTCCGGCCCGGGAACGAGCCGTCCATGGCCCTCTGCCGGCGCCTCGGCATGGTGCCGCAGGGGCGCACGGACCGCTGGTACGGCATGGAGCTGGAGAGCTTCCTGCTGACTCGTTGACTCGTTGACTCGTTGACTCGCTGAGACACGGACGCACGGCACGCCGAAGGGCCGACCGCGCCAGGCGGTCGGCCCCGGTGGCCGGGTGGCGCACTGTCAGCTCCCCGGCGGAGGTGCCGGGAGATCGGGTCCGCTCGGGTCCAGCACCCCCAACAGGCGCAGCACCCGTGCCGGTTGGCCGGTGGCGCCGCGCAGGTGCGGCAGCTCGCCGTCCGGTCTGCGCCCCAGCAGGCAGGTCACCAGCCGGGCGCCCGAACTGTCGCAGAAGGTGACCCGGGACAGGTCCACGACCAGGCCGGGCCGGTCGGTGCGGGCCGCTGCCAGCAGTGCCGGGGCCAGCCGGATCGCCGAGCAGAGGTCCAGCTCGCCGCGGAGCCGCAGCACGGTGCCGGGCCCGGTGGTGTCGACCACCGCGTCGGCGAGGAGTTCGGTCGTGTCCATCGGAGCCTCCTGAGGGTGCCTGACGCGGTGTCGGCGGCCCTGCCCGGCCGCCGCCCGTGCCGCGCCGCGGTCCAGCCAACCAGCTGCCGGGACGGTCGACTTGGTCTCACCGTCCCGGCGCGATGGGGCCGAAGGTCCCTCAGTCGTGCGGGACCACGGCGACCGGCGACTGCGCGTGGTGGACGACCGCGTGGGCCACCGAGCCGAGCCGGGCGCCGATCGGGTGCGGGCGGGCGGCGCGCCCGACGACGGTCAGGGCGGCCCCGTCGGCGGCGTGCACCAGGGCGTTGGCCCCGCCACCGAGCCGGACCTCGGTCTCGACAGAGAGCAGCGGGTACCGGTCGCGCCACGGCGCCACCGCCTCGGTGACCAGCTTCTCGGCCACCGCGCCGAGTTCGAGCCGGTCCTGCTCGGAGGGCACCCAACCCGCGTAGCCGTACATCGGCGGCAGGTCCCAGCCGTGCACCACCCGGACCCGGGCGCCGCGCAGCGCGGCCTCCCGGAAGGCGAAGTCGAGCACCGCCTCGGCCGGCTGCGCGACGTCCAGGCCGACGACCACCTCGGCGTCGCCGCGGGCCGACGTCCACTCCTCGCGGACCAGCACCACGGGCAGCTCGGCCCGGGCCGCCACGGCCAGGCTCACCGAGCCGACCAGCAGCCCGTGGAAGCCGCCGAGCCCCCGGGTGCCCAGGACCAGCAGCTGGGCGTCGCTGCCGGCGGCCAGCAGTCCGTCCACCGCGGCGTCCGGGATCAGCGAGCTGCTGACCGTCAGCGTGGGGTGGGCGGCCTGCACGTCCGCGGCCGCCTCGTGCAGCAGCGCGCGGGCAGCCGTCTGCAGGTCGGCGGCCTTGACCGGTGAGGTCTCGTGCTCGCCGAGGAACGGCCAGGTGTGCACCAGGTGGAGCGAGGTGGCGCGCCGCAGGGCCTCGGCGGCCGCCCAGCGGGCGGCGCTGCGGCTGCGGGCGGAGGTGTCGATCGCGGCCACGACGGGACGTCGGTTCATCGGGGGCTCCCAGGGGCTTCGGCGTCCGGCCGATCCGGACACCCCCGACTCTGGCGTCCCGTCAGCCGCCGTCCCAGGGGCCGCCGGGCCCGCACCGGAGGACCGTTGGTCCCGAGCCGGTGCACGGCAGACCGCCGGCGGCCCCGGAACGACGCGGCCGCGGCGCAGTTC
>NZ_JBHYKG010000472.1:0-4777 GCF_042741245.1 Kitasatospora sp. NPDC058965 | reverse complement strand
CCGCCCCGGGCACCGCCGCCAACAGGGCGCGGGTGTAGGGGTGTCGGGGCTCGGCCAGCAGCCGCTCGGTGGGCCCGGTCTCCACGATCCGCCCGCCGAACATCACCGCCACCCGGTCGGCGAGCCGGGCCACCACCGACAGGTCGTGGCTGATCAGCAGCAGACCCGTGCCCTGCCCGCGCAACTCGGCCAGCAGGTCGAGCACTTGGGCCTGGACCGTGACGTCGAGCGCGGTGGTCGGCTCGTCGGCGATCAGCAGGTCGGGTTCGGCGGCCAGCGCGGCAGCGATCAGCGCCCGCTGCCGCAGGCCCCCGGAGAGCTGGTGGGGGTACTGCGCGGCCCGGCGGTCCGGCTCCGGGACGCCGACCCGCTCGAGCAGGTCCCGGACCCGCTCCACCGCCGCCCGACGGTCCGCCAGCCGGTGCACCAGCAGCGGTTCGGCGACCTCCGACCCGACCCGGCGCAGCGGGTCCAGCGAGACCAGCGCGTCCTGCAGCACCAGGCCGATCCGCCGGCCCCGCACCTCGCGCCAGCCCGCCTCGCCCAGCGCGCGCAGGTCCTGGCCGTCGAACGAGAGCTCCGCGGCGGTGACCGCGGCGCCGGCCCCGGTGAGCCCGACCAGGGTCCGCGCGGTGACGCTCTTGCCGGAGCCGGACTCGCCGACCACCGCCAGGCATTCGCCCCGGTCCAGGGTGAAGGACACCTCCCGGACGGCCCGGACCGCGCCGAACCGCACGTCCAGGCCGTCCACGGTGAGCAGGGTCATCGGGCGGTCCTCCGGGTGAAGCGGCGCTGCAGGCGGCGGCCGACGAGGTTGACGGTGAGGGCGCTCAGCGTGATCGCGGCACCCGGGAAGACCCCGATCCACCAGGCGGTCTGCAGGAAGCTGCGGCCCTGCGAGAGCATCGCGCCCCACTCGGGCGAGGGCGGCTGCGGCCCGAGGCCCAGGAAGCTGAGTCCGGAGGCGGCGATCAGCGCGCCGCCGAAGCCGATGGTGGCCAGCACCAGCATCGGCCCGACCGCGTTGGGGAGCACGTGCCGCAGCACCACCAGCGGGCGCGGCACCCCGAGCCCGACGGCGGCCTCCACGTAGCCGGAGCGGCGCACCACCAGCGTCTCGGCCCGGACGATCCGCGCGTACCCGGGCGCGGTGGCGATCGCGATGGCGAGCATCACGTTGACCGCGCCGCTGCCGAGCACGGTGACGGCCAGCAGGGCGAGCAACACGGGCGGCAGCGCGAGCAGCACGTCGGCCGCGCGCATCAGCACCTGGTCGGCGAGGCGGCCGCCGAGTGCGGCCGCCAGGCCCAGCACGGTCCCGCCGACCACCGCGAAGGCGGTGGCACCCAGGCCGAGGAGCAGCGAGGGCCGGGCGCCGTAGAGCACCCGGGCGTACAGGTCGCGGCCCAGCTGGTCGGTGCCGAACCAGTGGGCGCCGCTCGGCGGGGTCAGCGCGGCGGCCGGGTCGGTGGCCACCGGCGAGGCGTGGGTCAGTAGTTGGGGCCAGAGCGCGGCCAGGGCCAGCAGCACCAGCAGGGCGCCGGCCGCCGGCAGGGTCGGGCCGACCGCCCGCAGGCGGCGCGGGACCGGTCGGGCGAGGGCGAGTTGGGCCATGGGGTCACCCGGTCCGCAAGCGAGGGTCGATGACGAGGTAGAGCAGGTCGACCAGGGTCGAGACGAGGACGTAGACCAGGGCGGAGAGCAGCACCAGGCCGATCACCAGCGGCATGTCCTTGTTGGTGGTGCCCTGCAGGCTGAGCGCACCGATGCCGGGCCGGCCGAAGACCGTCTCCACCAGCACCGCGCCGCCGAGCAGCGAGCCGGTCAGCCACCCGGTCAGGGTGACCGCCGAGGCGGCCGCGTGGCGCAGCCCGTGCCGCAGCAGCAGCGCCGCGGCGCCGAGCCCGCGGGCCCGTGCGGTGAGGGCGAACGGCTGCTGCAGCGCGGTCTCCAGCCCCTCCCGGAGCACCTGGGCCAGGACTCCGGCCAACGGCAGCGCCAGGGTCACCGCGGGCAGCACCAGGGCGGCGGCGTCCTGGTCCCCGGCGACCGGGAAGAGCCGCAGCTGGAAGGAGAAGGCGGTGAGCAGCAGGATCCCGGTCCAGTAGGACGGGCTGGAGACCGCGAGCAGTTCCACGAGTGAGCTGGCGGCCCGCAGGGCGGGCCGCCGCCCGGCCGTCGCCAGGGCCGCGACCAGGGCCAGGGCGACGGCCAGCACCAGGGCGGCCAGGGCGAGTTGGACGGTGGGCCAGAGCTGCTCGCCGATCAGGTCGAGCACCGGCCGCTGCAGTTGGTAGGACTGGCCGAGGTCCCCGGTGGCCAGCCGGCCCAGGTAGTGCAGGTACTGCTCCGGCAGCGGCCGGTCGAGCCCGAACTGGGCCCGCAGCTGCGCCTTCACCTCGGGGGTGGCGGCGCTGCCCGGTCCGAGCATCACGGTGACCGGGTCGCCGGGGAGCAGGTGCAGCGCGGCGAAGGCGACGGTGGCGGCGCCCAGCAGCACCGCTGCGGCCCCGAGCAGCCGGCGCAGTGCGGCGGCGAAGATCTGACGCACCGTCATGTCACTTGCCGAGCCAGGTGTCGTGGAAGTCCAGCCAGGTGTTGGGGTCGGCCTTGAGGCCGTGCACCTGGCTGCTGTAGCCGACCGTGTCGGTGCGCACGTACAACGGGACGATCAGCGCCAGGTCGACGGCCCGCTGCTGGGTCTTCTCGTACACGTCCTGGCGGACGGTGCCGTCCAGGGTGCCCTTGCCGGTGTTGGTCCACTCGTCCAGCTGGGCGTCCTGGTAGAAGGTGGCGTTCTGGCCGCCCTTGGCGGGCTGGCTGGCGCTGTTGAAGTACAGCCGCAGCACGTCGGGGTCGAACCTGGCCCAGCTGTAGTCGGCGATGTGCTCCTTGCCGCCGTACACGTTGGCGATGTAGGTGCCGATGTCCTGGCGGGGTCGGGTGACCTCGATGCCGATCTTCTTCAGGTCGGCCTGGATCGCCTGGCCGAGCGTGTCGCGCTGCTCGCGGACGTACTCCTGCGGCGGCAGCGGCCACTCCAGGGTGAGCCGCTGGCCGTTCTTGGTGCGGTAGCCGTCGCCGTCCCGGCCGGTCCAGCCGGCGTCGTCCAGCGCCTTGTTCGCGGCGGCCGGGTCGTACGGCCAGCTGCCCTCCAGGGCCTTGTCGTAGTCGGGGGTGGTGGGGGCGATCGGGCTCCAGGCGCGCTTGTAGACACCGAAGTAGACGCTCTTGACGTCGGTGTCCAGGTCGATGCCGCGCTGCACCGCCTGCCGCACCTTCAGGTCGTCCAGCGGGGCCTTGCTGGTGTTGAGCACCAGCGCGTAGTTGGCGCCGGGTGCGTCGGTGCTCAGCGTCTTCAGTCGCGGGTCGGCCTGCACCGTCTTGACGTCGGCGGGCGGGACGGGGTCGGCGACCTGGAGCTGTCCGCTGTTCAGCGCGCCGATCCGGACCGAGTCCTCGGTGAGGAAGCGGATGGTGAGCTTGTCCAGGTAGGCGGGGCCCTGGTGGTCGCCCTCGGGCGCCCAGTCGTAGTCGGGGTTGCGGGTGAGCACCACGCTCTGGCCCTTGGTGTAGCTGGTGAAGACGAACGGGCCGGTGCCGACGTCGGCCGGGCCGCCGGCGCCGAGCCTGGGCCCGTTCTCCTTGATCGTCTTGGGCGAGTAGAAGCCCAGGTAGGGGGTGCTGGCGGCCTGCAGGAACGGGACGAACGGCTCGGAGAAGTTCACCTTGACGGTGTGCGGGTCGATCACCTCGGTCCCGGTGTACGGGCCCAGCAGGCTGGCCGCGTACTGCGACTTGGTGTCCTTGGCCACGATCCGGTCGAAGTTCACCTTGACCGCCTCGGCGTCGAACGGGGTCCCGTCGGTGAACTTGACCCCCTCGCGCAGGTGGAAGGTGTAGCTCTTCTTGTCTGCCGACAGCTCCCAGGAGGTGGCCAGCCAGGGCTGGAAGACCCCGGTGGCGTCCTGGTGGACCAGCGAGTCGAAGACGTTGCGCTGGATCGCGCCGGTGATGTCCTGCTGGCTCACGTGGATGTCGAAGGAGATCGGCTCCACGTCGGTGGCATAGGTCAGCGAACCGCCGCTGACGGGCTTGCCGGCGGCGTCGCTCGCCGTCCCGGCCCCGCCGGCGCCGCAGGCGGCGAGCAGCAGGACCGCGGCGGCGACGGCGGCGACGGCGGGGGCGGGACGGGGTCCGGTTCGGGGCATGGCGGTCACTCCAGGGCACGGTCTGAGGGCCGGATCAGCAGTCTGAGCTGCGGGAACGCCGGTGAAGCTATCGGCCGGTCCGGGCCGGGTGACCCCTAGGCAACCCCTAGCGGACCCCTTAGCACCGACCTGCACGCGTGGGCGCGTGCCGCCGCAGCGGCGACGCGGCGTCAGAGCGGGTAGCGCGGCACCGAGCGGCGGTGGGCGATCCGCCAGCCGGCCGGGGTTCGCCGGTAGACGTCGTGGTAGTCGCCGTTGTGCACGCTGCCGTCGGGCAGGATCGCCAGGTACCGGCTGCGGCCGCGGACCGTGCCGTCCGGGTCGACACCGGGCACCCAGTCCAGGGTCTGGTGGTCCGGCGAGCTGGGGCCGAGGTCGGCGCTGAACGCCCGGATCTCGGCCAGGCCGGTGAACACGGCGCCGTTGCGGGCCAGTTCGATCACCGCGTCGGGGGCGAAGACGGTGCCGAGCGCGTCCGGGTCGGCATTGTCGAAGGCGTGCGAGAAGCGGGCCAGCAGCTGGCGCAGCTGCTCGGTGTCGTCCAGGGTCAGGGCAGGGGTGGGGTC
>NZ_JBHYKG010000471.1:0-4787 GCF_042741245.1 Kitasatospora sp. NPDC058965 | reverse complement strand
CTGATCACCCGCGAACCCTGACGGGCCGGGCGTCCTCTCCCGAGACGCCGGGCCCGACTGTTGCCGGGCGCGACCAGGACTCGCGCGGGGGCTCCCCCGAGCCCCGCGCGGCTGTGCGCCCGTTCCCCGTCCCCCGACGGGTGTCTGTGGACCGGTCAGGCCACCAGCTCGCCGAAGGCGCGGCTGGTGTCGCCGGTGCGGTTGAGCTGCTCGTCCTCGCGCAGCCGGCGCAGCGCGCGCCAGATGCTGGACTTCACGGTGCCGACGCTGATGTCCAGGATGTCGGCGATCTCCGGGTCGGTGCGGCCCTCGTAGTAGCGGAGCACCAGCATGGTCCGCTGGTTCTCCGGCAGCTTGGCCAGCGCCTGCCAGAGCACGGCGCGCAGCTCGGTGCCGCCCATCGCGTCGGTGTCGCCGACGGTCTCCGGCAGCTCCTCGGTCGGGTACTCGTTCAGCTTGCGCCGACGCCAGGCCGAGATGTGCAGGTTGGTCATGGTGCGCCGCAGGTAGCCCCCCACCGCGGCCTTGTCGGTGATCCGGCCCCAGGCCCGGTAGGTGGAGAACAGTGCGGTCTGCAGCAGGTCCTCGGCCTCGAACCGGTCGCCGGTCAGGTGGTACGCCGTGGCGTACAGGGAGGCGCGGCGCTCGCGCACGTACGCGGTGAACTCCGTGAGGTGGTCCACCTCGGCGGCCGAGTGCTCCCCCTGCGCGCCTCCCTGTCCGACGGCCGGGAGGCGGTCCTCGACCGGCACCAGCCGGAAGACGGTCGCCCCCTTGGCGGCCCCGTGGCTCCTGCTCACCGCTCCCCTGCGGCCCCCCGAGCAGTTCTCGACCCGACCGCGCGGCGATGAGCACTGCGCGTCCCAGATCTTCTGGGTCTCGAGCATTGCGTTCATCGTGCGCCCCCTTGGCCGGTTCGAGCGGGTCCTTTCGGTGTCCCGCTCGGGCCCTGACCTGCGGCCTCGTCGCGGTGACAAGGAAAATCCTGCCCGCCGCCCGTCATGGCGGTGTCCGGCGACTGTCACAGCGGTGTCACAAGGCGGGGGACCTTGGTCCCGCACCGCCCCCGACAGCCCTGACGCCGACCGCAGCTCGGACGGTTCCCGGGGACCCACCCGGTGAGCCAGAATGACCGGGTGCCTTTCCTGCTTCTGATCGAGGACGACGACGCCATCCGGACCGGCCTCGAACTCGCCCTCACCCGCCAGGGTCACCGTGTGGCCACCGCTGCCTCCGGCGAGGACGGCCTGCGGCTGTTCAAGGAGCAGCGGCCCGACCTGATCGTGCTGGACGTGATGCTGCCCGGCATCGACGGCTTCGAGGTCTGCCGCCGGATCCGCCGCACCGACCAGCTGCCGATCATCCTGCTGACCGCCCGCTCGGACGACATCGACGTGGTGGTGGGCCTCGAGTCGGGGGCCGACGACTACGTGGTCAAGCCGGTGCAGCCGCGGGTGCTGGACGCCCGGATCCGCGCCGTGCTGCGCCGCGGCGAGCGGGAGAACTCGGACTCCTCCGCCTTCGGCTCGGTGGTCATCGACCGCTCGGCGATGACCGTCACCAAGGACGGCCTGGACCTCCAGCTCACCCCGACCGAGCTGCGCCTGCTGCTGGAGCTCAGCCGCCGGCCCGGCCAGGCGCTCTCCCGCCAGCAGCTGCTGCGGCTGGTGTGGGAGCACGACTACCTGGGCGACTCCCGGCTGGTGGACGCCTGCGTGCAGCGGCTGCGGGCCAAGGTGGAGGACGTGCCCTCGGCCCCCACCCTGATCCGCACGGTCCGCGGGGTCGGCTATCGTCTGGACCCGCCCGCCTGAGGAGCAGGCCCCGACGGAATGGCTGACCTGACGACGTGACTGACCACCAGAACGCCCGCGGCCTGCTGACCCTGCTCGGACGGCGGCTGCGGCTGAGCTCGCTGCGGGTGCGGCTGGTCGCGGTGTTCGCCGTGGTCGCGCTGACCGCGGCCGTCTCCGCCTCCGGGATCGCCTACTGGCTCAACCGCGACGCGGTGCTCAAGCGCGCCCAGGACACCGCGCTCAAGGACTTCCGGGTCTCGCTGAGCCGCAACGTCTCGGCGCTGCCGCTGGGCGCGAGCTGCCCGGCCCTGGCGCAGCTGGCCAACGACGTGGCGAGCTCGGGCCTGGGCTACACCGTGGTGGTGGTGGACGAGGCGCACCCCGACTGCACCGCCACCTCCGACCCGCGGTTCACCGCCGCCCAGGTGCCGCACGCCCTGGTCACCGCGGTGGGCCAGCCGCGCCCGGTCGGCGACGGCAACCCGTACGCCTACCACCTGTACTGGCAGCGGGTGAACCTGGCCGGCGAGCCCTACGTGGTCGGCGGCACCAAGGTGGTCCCGACCGGCCCGACCGCCTACATGTTCAAGTCGCTGGACAACGAGCGGGCCGACCTGGACACCCTGGGCTGGTCGCTGGCGGTGGCCACCCTGCTGGCGCTGATCGCGGCGACCCTGCTGGCCCAGGCCGCGTCCGCCACCGTGCTCCGCCCGGTCCGTCAGCTCGCCGACGCCGCCCGGCGGTTGGGCGAGGGCAAGCTGGACACCCGGCTCGCCGTCAGCGGCGCCGACGAACTGGCCGACCTGGCCCGGACCTTCAACAGCACCGCCGAGGCGCTGGCCGGGCAGGTCGAGGAGCTGAGCGCCCGGGAGGCGCAGAGCCGCCGCTTCGTGGCCGACATGTCGCACGAACTGCGCACGCCGCTGACCGCGATGACCGCCGTCACCGACATCCTGGAGGACGAGGCGGACGCGCTGGACCCGATGATCGAACCAGCCGTGCGCCTGGTGGTCAGCGAGACCCGCCGGCTCTCCGACCTGGTGGAGAACCTGATGGAGGTGACCCGGTTCGACGCCGGCACCGCCAAGCTGGTCGCCGACGAGGTGGACATCGCCGACCTGATCATGTCCTGCATCGACGGCCGGGCCTGGTACGACGCGGTCGAGCTGGACGCCCCGCGCGGGGTGCGCGCCATGGTCGACCCGCGCCGGCTGGACGTGGTGTTCGCCAACCTGATCGGGAACGCGCTCAAGCACGGCGGCTCGCCGGTGCGGGTCCAGGTGGTCCAGGAGCCGGACGCGGTGGTGGTGCGGGTCAGCGACAGCGGCCCGGGCATCCCGCCGGAGGTGCTGCCGCACGTCTTCGACCGCTTCTACAAGGCCGACAAGGGCCGGGCCCGCTCCGAGGGCAGCGGCCTGGGCCTGTCCATCGCGATGGCCAACGCCCAGATCCACGGCGGCACCATCACCGCCGCCAACGCGCCGCAGGGCGGCGCGGTGTTCACCCTCCGGCTGCCGCTGAAGCCGACGCCACCGCCGGGGGCCGGCCCGACCGGGCCACGACCGAACGGAGGCGGGGACCTTGGCTGAGCCCCGAACCGCACACCGCCGAACCGCACACCGCCGGACCGCGCTCGCCGGGGCGGTGGGGCTGCTGGCCCTGCTCGCCACCGGCTGCGGGATCCGGCCCACCGCCGTGCCGGTGGACGCCGGCGCCCCCGCCAGCCGGACCGCCTGCCCGAGCCCGGTGCACCCGCCCGCGGCGCCGGCCAGCCCCGCGGTCGGCGCGATGAAGGGCACCGGCCGCCCGTTCGCCGACCTCACCGCGACCCCGACCCCGGCCCCGTCCGCCCCGGGCGGCAGCCTGTTCAGCGCCCAGCCCACGCCGGTCCCGAGCCCGAGCGGCACCCTGCGCTGCGAGTGACGGCGCCCGGGGGGCGCTGAGCCGTTCGGGTGCCCCTGGAACCGTCCGGCGGGACCGACGCGTCCTGGGTGACGTGCAGCGAGATGGCACCGGCAGGCGCGCAGCGCGCGACGGGATGCGGATCGACGATCGACGGCAGGGGCGGGCGGCCCCGCCGGACGGCGGCGCTCCGTCCGCCCCGTGGGCGGCCGCCGTACGGCCGGCGGAGCGCGAGGCCCCGCAGCCCGCGCTGCGCTCGCTCGGGCTGGTGCTGCTGGGGTGCTACTTCCTGCTGCTCGGTTGGCTGGCGCTGCGCCAGGAGCCGACCGCCTGGGCCTACGACGCCAACCTGACCCCGTTCGCCTCGGTGCAGCGCTCGCTGGCCGACGGCGACCTGCGCCAACTGCTCGGCGCGCTGGCCCTGACCGCCCCGCTGGGCGTGCTGGTGCCGCTGGCCGGCGGCCGGCTGCGCACCGCCTGGTTCCCGTCCTTCGTGCACGCGGTGGCCTGCGCCGCGCTGGTGGCCACCGGCGTCGAGGGGGTGCGCACCGTGCTCGGCGGCCAGGTGCTGAACGTGGACGACGTCCTGCTCGGGGTGATCGGCGCCGCGTTGGCCCACCTGCTGGTGGTCCCGATCGGCCGGGCCGCGCTGCGCTCCCGCACCGCACCGCGGCCCCGTCCGGCGCCCGTTCCCCTCCGGGACGACCCTGAGCCGGACCCGCAGGTCCGGGTCGGCCGCCCCGGTGAGACTCCGGGGTCGCGGATCGGCATCCGGGCGGACGCCTGAGGGTGCCGTGCGGGCGGAGCATGGAGCTGTCAGCAGGTCACCGAACCCCGCAGGAGCAGGCCATGCGCACCCTTGCCCGTCCCCGTCACAACCGCCTGATCGCCGGCGTCTGCGCCGGGGTGGCCGAGCGCTTCGGCCTGGAGCCGTGGACCGTGCGGCTGATCTTCCTGGTCTCGCTGCTGCTGCCGGGCCCGCAGTTCCTGCTCTACCTGGCGCTCTGGCTTCTGCTCCCGCAGGAGCCCTGACCCCGTGCACGGCACAGGGCGCGGACCCCGGACATCCGGGACCCGCGCCCTGTGCCG
>NZ_JBHYKG010000470.1:0-4790 GCF_042741245.1 Kitasatospora sp. NPDC058965 | reverse complement strand
GCACGCCGCTCCCGGGTCGGTGCTCCGGTCGACGCCACGGGTACGCCGGCTCAGACGAGCGCGGTGACCAGCAGGGTGAAGGCCGCGACGATGACGGCGACCCGGACGTAGTGGTAGCGGTCCCAGCGGTTCGCCTGCTCCCGCCAGTCGGCGGGCCGGTTCTCGGCGGTCCAGGTCTTGCCCTGGTTGTTGATCGGGACGAGCAGCAGGATCGACATGACCACACTGACGAGCAGCAGCGCGCCGGCCGTGACGACCAGGCCGGTGCCGTGGTGGTGCCGGCCCATGACGGCCCAGACCGCGGCGAGGACGAGCGAGCCGATGTACCAGAACGGCATCACGGCGCCGAGCATTCGGCCCCCGTGGGCACGGGCGGCCACGAGGCTGTCGTCCGGGAGGCCGTTGAGGATCGGGTTGATGACGAAGGCCACGGAGAACTCCACCCCCACCATCAGACCGACGACCACCGTGGTGACGACCTCGAGTGCGTTGAGCATGATGACTCCTCCATCGATCTAGCGTTGCTAGCTGACGAGGCAACGTTAGTGCTACTGCCGCTCCATTGTCTAGCAGTGCTAGGATCGAATCATGTCGGTAAAGGAACGCAAGGAACGCGACCGGGCGGAGCGCGAACGCCTCATCGTGGCGACGGCCCGGGAACTCGCCGAGGCGCAGGGCTGGGACGCCGTCACCACCCGTCGGCTCGCCGAGCGCATCGAGTACAGCCAGCCCGTCCTCTACAGCCACTTCCGCGGCAAGCGGGAGATCATCGGCGCCGTCGCGCTGCAGGGCGCCGCCGAGATGGCCTCGGCACTGCGGGCCGCGACCGCCGCCGTGGACGGTCCTCGCGCCCGGGTCACCGCCCTCGCCCGCGGCTACCTCGACTTCGCCGAACGGAACCCGGCCGTCTACGACGCCATCTTCCAGCTCGACGGCGGCCTGGCCTTCGCGCACGAGGACACGCCCGAGCCGCTGAAGGACGCCTTCGCCGCCCTGCTGGAGAGCCTCGCCGAGGTCGCCGGCGACGGCGTCCACCCGGGCCTGTTCACCGAGCTGTTCTGGGCGGCCCTGCACGGACTGGCCACCCTGACCCGGGCGGGACGGCTCCCGCCGGCGGACACCGAGCGGCGGGTGGCGCTCCTGGTGGACCGGCTCGCCGTGGCCTGACCCGCCCGCCCCTCGGGCCCGCGCCCGCGGCGCGGCCCGAGGGCGACGCGCTCGGCCGTCAGCACCGGCCGCGCTCGGCTCAGTGACGCCGCTTCGCCCGCCCCGGCGGCCGGGGGCGGGAGCGCGGCGCCGGCCGCCGGTCCACGTCCCGGCTGCTCGCCACCACCGCGTACCCGAGGAGTCCGAGGCCGAGCGCGGTCGGGATGCCCCACAGCAGGCCGGTGTGCTCCCAGGAGGCCGCGTCCGCGAGCACCGGTCGCAGCGGGGAGTCGCCGCCGGGCATGTAGTACGCGCCGACCGGGGTGCCGCCGGGGCCCGGGCACGGGCCGACGGTGCGCACCGGCTCGGTGTCGCCGCCCGGCAGGTCCAGGTAGCACTGGCGGTAGCGGGTGCCGTGGCTACCGGTCTCGGTGTCCTCGTAGGCGACGTGCACGGTCCCGTGGGTGCCCAGGGCCATCACGGCCACCTCGCCCGTCGCCCCGGTCGCGTAGGTCAGCGCGAGGGTGCCCAGCACGTAGGCGACCTTCACCGCGCGCGGCGCGGTCCGCCGGCCGTAGACCAGCCGACGCACCGCCAGGAACCAGGCGGTGATCATCCCGATCGCCCCGAGCACCATCCCGATGCCCAGGTCGACGAAGCCCAGCAGCGCCTGGACCACGACCACCAGCAGCACCACGGACCAGCCCAGCACCGCCCGGCGCGGTGTGCGCGGGCGCAGCGGTACGCGCTCGCGCCCCTCCAGCGGCTTGGTGTCGCCGAGCGCGGAGCGGGTCAGCCCGTTGTCCGGGTCCAGGTGGCCGAGCCCGCGCAGCTTCAGCTGGGCGCGCAGCACCGCCCCGGGCCGACGGCTCGCGATCCGCCAGGCCTCGCCCACCCGCGCCACGTCCGCGACACCGGGCGGCCGGTCCGGGTAGCAGTCGGTGAAGCAGCGCAGCACGCTGCGGATCTGCGCGACGCCGTACGTGCTGCGGCTCAGCCCGTAGAGCCGGTCGAGGTCCCACCCGACCTTGGCGAGTTCCCTGCGCTGGGCCTCCGTCAGCTGCGGAAGCCCAGGTGAGTGCCATTCCTGTGGCGCGTTCATGGTGTGTCCCCCGTCCGTCCGTCGGCGGACCCTACCGCACGGCGCTCACCCGGCAGCGGGCCCCTCCGCACGCACACCGCCCGATCTCCCCTGACAGGAGGTGTCAGGGGACCGCCCCTACCCTGCGGCGCATGGACGACTACGCCTTCCGGCCCGGCCCCGGGGACCTGACCGGCCGCCACCCCGCCGCCCCGCTCCACGCCCTGCTCGCGGGCCCCGCCGCTGCGGGGTGCCGCGCATGAGCATCGTCGAACTGCGCCAGTACACCCTGTACCCGGGCGCCCGGGAGACCCTGATCGAGCTGTTCGAGCGGGAGTTCGTGACGGGCCAGCAGGCGGTCGGCATCACGGTCGGCGGTCGGTTCCGCGACCTGGACGACCCGGACCGCTTCGTCTGGCTGCGTGCGTTTCCCGACATGACGCACCGCCGGCGCGCGCTGGAGGCGTTCTACGGCGGTCCGGTCTGGCGTGCGCACCGCGAGGCGGCCAATGCCACCATGATCGACAGCGACGACGTGCTGCTGCTGCGCGGCCCCGGCTTCGCCCCGCGGCCGGGCGCCCGCGAGGTGGTCGCGACGGTCTGCCAACCCGCGGACGCCACCACCTTCGACGCCTTCGCCACCCGGCACCTCGCCCCGCAGCACGCCCTGCACCGCACCGAACCGGCCGAGAACGACTTCCCCCGACTGCCCGTCCGCACCGGGCTGGACGTCCGCGTCTGGTTCGGCCCGAGCGAGCTGCCGCCGTGGCCGATGCGACGCCTGCGGCTGGAGCCGGTGACCGCCTGACCCCGCCCGCCGACCTCGACGAACCGCGCGCGGCCGCACTCACCGGACGGCGGGCCCCGCTCTCAGCAGCCGCACGTACTGCCGGATGCGCAGGACGTCGTCGGGGAAGCAGCTGTCCCAGCCCTGGTCCAGCCGCATCCAGGCCGCGGGCTGCCCGTCCTCCGCGATCAGTGGCTGTTCCGGGTCGCCGATCGCGGCGTAGGAGAGGGACAGCGTCTCCGGCCACCCCGGGCCGAACGACCGCACCGCCACCGCGGCGGGCCGCTCCAACAACCGTGGCCGCAACCCGGTCTCCTCGGCCAGCTCCCGGGCCGCACCGTCCCGCGGACACTCGCCGAGCTCCACCTTGCCGCCCGGCGGGACCCACCCGCGCCACGGATGCCCGACCAGCACGATCTGCTCCAGGGCCGGATCCAGGACCCACACCTCGGCACCCAACGGCTCCACGGCGCCGACCAGCGCAGCGCGCAACCAGGCCCCGGCCCGGTCGAACTCCAGCGTCGCGCACCCGGCGTCGGCAACGGCAGCATCGAGCGGACGCTGCTCGAACACGCTACGGATCATGTCGACAGGCTAGGGACCGCCACCGACACCGCCGGGCGGCATCGGTGGGCGGCCGCACCGCCCCTCACCGCGGACAACACGGCACTCGCAGGCAAACCACCCGCCGACCGCGGCCCCCACCTCACGGGCTGGACCGCCAGGGCTCGAAGGACGGGGCGTGCGCTCATTCCGCGCTCTCCACCGCGTCCTCGACCACGGGGTCGACCGCGCCCGCCGCCGCAGCCCGGTCCGCCCGGATCCGCTCGATCAGGTCGTACACCTGCGCCGGGTCGTAGACGGTGATCGTCGCCGCGCTCCGGTCCTTCCCCCCGTCCTGGTCGAGGTACTCGGCCCGGCTGACGCCGTAGCGCGCCGCCAGCTCCGCGACCTCGCTCTTCGGCACCTGCCACAGGCGCGCCGGGCGGTCGGCCTGCCACCACTCCTCGGGGCACTCGAAATGCCGCTGGGAGATGGCCTCGTACTCCACCGGGATCCGCAGCGGGCCGAGTTGCCCGGTCAGCCAGTCGAGCAGCATCTCGGTCGACCCGCCCCACCCGGACTGGATGCTCCGCGGCGGGGCGCACTCGACCGGGCCGGCCGCGAGGTCGAAGTAGAGCAGCACCTTGATCGATCGGCGCTCCCCCACCCTCAGCTGCTCCTCGACCTTGACGAAGCGCAGCTCGGCCGACGGCACGGCGACACTGTGGAGGAAACGGGTGATGACGAGCCGGGGCGCCTCCCCCTCGGTACGGAACTCGACCGAGCGCACCGTGCGGGCCAGCGCGACGAACAGGGCGGACGCCGACCTCAGCAGGACGACCAGTACGGCGATCCAGACCAGCACCCAGGCGAGGCGCCAGTAGGAAGCCCGGTTCTCGACATGGGCGAGCTCCAGCGCGAGGAGCAGCAGGGGTGTCGCGACCAAGGCCGGGGCCAGCGCTTTGACGGCGAGCACCGAGCCCAGCTCTCCCGCCCGGCTGGGTACGAAGACCAACCGCTGGCCCGTCGCCCCGGGCTCCACCGCTCCCGCCAGTGGACCGGAGTCCTGAGTGACCATGCGTCAAGTCTAGTTTTTCGCAAGCGAATTGATAAGACCGACCGGCCCATGGATCCGTTGGGGCGCCTGACAGGAAGCCGCCCCGGGCCGCCCGCTGCCGCCCGTACCAGCGCAGCGCCACCGTCCAGGGCGTCCCGCAGGCCCGTTCGGCGTCC
>NZ_JBHYKG010000469.1:0-4796 GCF_042741245.1 Kitasatospora sp. NPDC058965 | reverse complement strand
GGAGCCATCAACGTTCTACGGGCCGGGCTGGTCCGTCGCGAGGCCAACCCGGCTTAGCGAGAAGCCCCGGCGTTTACGCCGGGGAGGAGTCACGTCGACCACGCGCATCCGGCTCACGACGAAGACCTCGCACCGGTTGACGTGCACCGCGTACACGTCGTCGCCGGGACGCGCGCCCGACCAGGAAGGCAGCGAGGTGTGGACGCCGCCGAAGGCGACCGGCGGGCGTTCACCCACGCGACCGGCCTTGCGCAGCTCGCGGCAGGTGTACTGGGTCCACAGGACGGTGAAGGCATCGGGCATGAAGCGATGGTAGGAGCGAGGTTGGACAGTCCCCGCTGCCGGACCGTCAGGGAGCGGGCCGGGGCGTAGGGTGGTCGGGGGCGTACGATCCGACGGGGTGTCGGGGGAGGCCCAAGGGACATCGAGGCAGCGGGAGTTGCCCGAAATCCTGGCCGAACGGCTCCGGACCGGCGGGGTGGGCGGCCGTAGGGTCCGCGTGTGAGCATCTGGACCGCCCTTGAACCCGCTTCCACCACCGTC
Source organism: Kitasatospora sp. NPDC058965 (assembly GCF_042741245.1). NCBI lineage: Bacteria > Bacillati > Actinomycetota > Actinomycetes > Kitasatosporales > Streptomycetaceae > Kitasatospora > Kitasatospora sp. NPDC058965. Next base: position 4,253 of record NZ_JBHYKG010000469.1, on the reverse strand, counting down.
GATCCCGGCAGCAATGCGGCTGTCACGCTGCGGCTGCGCAACACCGGGGACCTCGTCGAGGAGTACCGGATCGAGGTGGTGGGCGACTGCGCGCCGTGGGTGGTGGTGGAGCCCGCGACGCTGAAGCTGTTGCCGCAGGGCTCCGGCAGCGTGCGGCTGACCTTCACCGTGCCGCGCGGTCCGGAGGCGGCGGCGGGGCCGCACCCGTTCGGGGTGCGGGTGACGCCGAGCGAGCAGCCGGAGGCGGCGCAGGTGCCGGAGGGCGTGCTGACGGTCACGCCGTTCACCGCGCTGGTGGGGGAGTTGGTGCCGCCCGTCACGCGCGGGCGGCTGCGCGGGCGGGCCAGGCTGGCGGTGGACAACGTCGGGAACGTGCCCGCCACCGTCTCGCTGCTGGGCCGGGAGAGCGGGACGCAGCTCGGCTGCGACATCCGCCCCTCCTCGGTGCGGATCGAGCCGGGCCGCGCGGTCTTCGCCGAGGTGCGCGTGCGCCCGGAGCAGGTGCTGTGGACCGGACGCAAGGAGCGCCACGGCTACGGCGTGCTGCTGCAGCGTTCGGGCGCGGCGCCGCAGCCGGTCGAGGGGACCTACCTGCAGTCGGCCGTGCTGCCGGGGTGGGCGACCAAGGCGGGGCTGGTGGCCCTGGCGCTGGGTACCGCGTGCGTGGCGCTCTGGCTCACCACCGACCCGTCGGTCTCCTCCCGTGCGCACGACCTGGCGCTGGCCGCCGCGCCGGTGGCCGGCGGGGCGCCCTCGCCCGTGCCGCTCGCGCCGACGCCCGCCCCGAGTGCCGCGCCGGCCTCCCCCGGCCAGCCGCAGGCGCCCGCCGCGCAGCCCGGGTCGGGCCAGACCTCCGCCGCACCGGCCGCGCAGCAGCCGGCGCAGCCCGCCCAGACCAAGGCCGCGCAGCCGCAGCAGCCGGCCCCGCAGCAGCCCGCCCCGCAACCCGCCCCCCAGAAGCCGGCGCCGCAGCAGCCGGCCCCGGCCCCGGCGGGCATGAAGTCGGGCCGGATCCGCAACACCGGTGACGGCCTGATCGTGGACATCTACAGCGGCACCACCACCAACGGCACCGGGCTGACCGTCATCGACTACCGCCCGGCCAACACCGGTCAGGGCTGGAACCAGCCGCACAACGGCAGCGACAGCACCTTCCTGCGGTTCGAGAACCAGCTGGAGCCGTCCGGCAGCGTGGTGGTGATGGACGAGGACCAGGCCAGCCACCGGGTGCAGCTGTGGGCGTGGGGCGGCGGGCAGAACCAGGAGTGGTGGCTGGACAGCACCACCACGCCCGGCTCCTCCTACATCCACAACCGGGCCACCGGCGACTGCCTGACGGACAACGGGTCGGGCCAGCAGGTCACCGCCGTCACCTGTCGGACCGGCGACCCGGCCCAGCTGTGGACCTTCTCCTGAGCGACTGCCGCGCCGGGTAGCCGGGTAGCCGGGCACTGGTACGCCCCGCGGGCTTACAGGTACCCCTCGCGCAGGGCGTGGGCCACGGCGTGCGGGCGGTTGCGCAGGTTCATCCGGGTCATCACGCCGTAGAGCACGTTCTTGACGGTGCGCTGGGAGTAGCAGAGCCGGCTGGCGATCTCGTTGGAGTCCAGGCCCTCGGCGACCAGGCGCAGCACGTCGCGCTCGCGCTCGGAGAGCCCGCCGCCGGTCACCGTGCCGGCGGCGGCCCGGCCCTGGGCGGCGCCGCGGTGGAGCTGGGCGAGCTGGGTCATCAGCCGGCCCACGAGCTCGGGCGGCAGGGTGCCGTCGCCGTTGGCGGCGGCCAGGATCGCCCGCAGCAGGCCCTCCTCGCCGGCCTGCGCGCGCCACACCACCGCGGTCACCCCGCACTCGACCAGCCGGCCCAGCTCGCCCTCGCGCAGCTGCGGGACCACCAGGACCTGGCGGGTGCGCCGGGTGCGGTGCAGGCGGCGCAGCAGGACGGTGGTCGGCTCGTCGAGCGCTTCGGCGACCACCACGGCCACCGCGGTGGGCGGTGCGGCGCCGTCGGGGGCGGTGCCGGCGGTGCGGTCGGCGTCGGCGTCGTCGGCGTGGATGGCCGGGTCGACCAGGGTGACCTCCGGACGGTGCCTCAGCTGTCCGGCCACGCCCGCTCTGGAGATGGGATCGGTGGCGTGGACGGCTACCGTGATGCGCTGCACTCTGGTTCTCCTGACTGCTGGTGCCTCCCGCCCGGACGGTGGGGGAGAGGGTTCGCCGGCCCGCCGGACAGGCTGTCAGGAGCTCATAAACAAGCAATAACCAGGAACGCGCAGGCCACGGACCGGAAGGCCCGCGCCTCAGTGCCCGCCCGCCCCGCCTCAGTGCCCGCCCGCCCCGCCTCAGTGCCCGCCCGGCAGCGGCGGCACCGAGTCCAGCAGCCGGGCCAGGTCGGCGTCGGCCAGCCGGTAGCGGACCACCCGCCCGTCCTTGGCGGCGGTGACCGAGCCCGCGACCCGCAGCAGCCGCAGGATCTGCGAGACGGCGGTCTCGCTGATGCCGGTGGCCAGCGCCAGGTCGGTGACCGCGATCGGCCCGGCCCGGTGCACGGCCAGCAGCACCGAGAGCCGGCCGGGCTCGCCCAGGAGGGAGAACCGGTCGGCCCAGGCGCGGACCGACTCCGGCTCGCCGATGCCGGCGATGGCTTCGCAGACCGTGTGCTCGTCGATGGGGCGGCGGTGTGCGCGCTCCTCGGGGACCAAGTGCATGGGAGCCATCATTCACCACCCGGCGCACGTGACATGCGACACCTGCACACCTGTGCAGGCTTGTGGGTGAGCAGCCGTCACCTCTACGGTGGACCAGCCGTGGTGTTCGGGAAGACCGGTGCACTGTGTTCGTCACAGGAGTCCGGAGCGGCCCTCGCCACTGTGATCGGGGAGCTCCCGCATCGAGCCCGTGCCCTTGTGGCACGGGCGGTCACTGGACACCGCGTGTCCGGGAAGGCCTGGTGCGGGCGCGTCATCACCCGTCAGCCAGGAGACCGGCCACGGCACCGCAGGATGACCTCCCCCAGCTTCGGCCGGGAGGTGCCCCCAACGAGGTGCTGGAGAGGCTGCCCCACTATGACCATGCCCGAAACCGCTGCTGCCCTGCCCGGAAAGTCCGGATCTTCCGGAAAGACCGGGGGGAGCGGCGGGACGACCGTGCTGCGCTGGGAACGGAAGGACTGGATCCGCACCGGCGGCCTGATGGCGGTGATCGTCGCCATGCACGTGGTCGCGTTCACCGTGCTGATCGCGATGGTCGCGCCGCACCACTACACCGTCGGCACCCAGGTGTTCGGCCTGGGCCTGGGCGTCACCGCCTACACCCTGGGCATGCGGCACGCCTTCGACGCCGACCACATCGCCGCGATCGACAACACCACCCGCAAGCTGATGGCCGACGGGAAGCGCCCGGTCTCGGTGGGCTTCTGGTTCGCGCTGGGCCACTCCAGCATCGTGGTGGTGCTGGCCACCCTGATCGCCAGCGGCGCCAAGGCGGTCGGCGCGCTGACCAACGACGACTCCAGCACCCACAAGGTGCTCGGGGTGGTGAGCACCAGCGTCTCCGGCGGCTTCCTCTACCTGATCGCCGCGCTCAACGTGGTCTCGCTGGTCGGGATCTACCGGATCTTCAAGGCGATGAAGGCGGGGCAGTTCGACGAGCACGAGCTGGAGAAGCACCTGGACAGCCGGGGGTTCGTCAACCGGATCCTGGGGCGGCTGACCAAGTCGATCACCCGCCCGGGGCAGATGTTCCTGATCGGCCTGCTGTTCGGCGTCGGGTTCGACACCGCCACCGAGGTCACCCTGATGGTGATGGCCGGCTCCGGCGCGGCCGCGGGGCTGCCCTGGTACGCGGTGCTCTGCCTGCCGCTGCTCTTCGCCTCGGGGATGAGCCTGTTCGACACCCTGGACGGCACGTTCATGAACTTCGCCTACCACTGGGCGTTCTCCAACCCGGCCCGCAAGGTCTACTACAACCTGACCATCACCGGCCTCTCGATCGCGGTGGCGTTCCTGATCGGCACGATCGAGCTGGTCGGGGTGCTGCACGACCAGCTCGACCTCACCGACCCCGTGACGGGCTGGATCTCCGGGATCGACCTGAACAACGTGGGCTTCGTGATCGTCGGGATCTTCGTCGTGGTCTGGGCGGTGGCGCTGACGTACTGGCGGGTCGCCAAGGTGGAGAGCCGCTGGGCGGCGAAGGGTTGACGGTGCGCAGCCTGCGACGCTGACGGCGCGCAAGCTGCGACGGGGGCGCAGGGC
>NZ_JBHYKG010000468.1:0-4827 GCF_042741245.1 Kitasatospora sp. NPDC058965 | reverse complement strand
GCCGCGGCGGCCGCCGCAGCACCGGCGGGCGCGCCGCGGCGGCCGGCCCGGACCGTGCCCTTGGCGCCGAACAGGTCGCTGCGGATCACTTGGACCGCGACGATCACGAACAGCCACAGCACGGCCAGGAAACCCAGCCGCATGACTGTCAGAGTCAGTTCGGACACCGCTGCTCGCCCTACCCCTCGACCTGTCGGTAGATGATCGTCGTGGAGCCCACGACGATCCGCGAGCCGTCGCGGAGCGTAGCGCGCTGGGTGTGCTGGCCGTCCACCACGATGCCGTTGGTGGACCCCAGGTCGAGCACCATGGCCGGGTTCCCGGGCCGGATCTCGGCGTGCTTGCGGGAGACCCCGGGGTCGTCGATCCGCACGTCGGCCTCGGTCGAGCGGCCCAGCACGCAGGCGCTGCCGGTGATCTGGTGCCGGGTGCCGTTCACCTCGATCCAGCGCCGGGTGCCGGCCGCGGTGCCGGACCCCGGGAACGGGCGGACGTTGTTCGCCGGCGGGGTGCTGGGCGCCGGTGCGGGCGCGCTCGGCGGCACGGGTGCGCCGGCGTACGTCGGCTGGGCGGTGCCCTGCGACCAGGGCGTGCCGTAGCCGGGCTGCGGGGCCGCCTGGTAGGCGGCGGGCTGCTCGGGCTGCTCGCTGGCCAGGGTGCGGCTGCGCACCCGGTACAGGCCGGTGTCCAGGTCGTCGGCGCGCTCCAGGTTCACCTGCAGCGGCCCGAGGAAGCTGTACCGCTGTGCCTCGGCGTACTCCAGCACCATGCCGGCCAGCTCCTGGCCGAGCTGTCCGGCGTACGGGCTGAGCCGCTCGTGGTCGTGCGGGCTGAGCTCGACGATGAAGTCGTTCGGCACCACGGTGCGCTCGCGGTTCCAGATGGTGGCGTTGTTGTCGCACTCGCGCTGCAGCGCACCGGCGATCTCCACCGGCTGGACCTCGGACTTGAACACCTTGGCGAAGGTGCCGTTCACGAGACCCTCAAGCCGCTGTTCGAACTTCTTCAGGACTCCCACGGGGCAACCCCCTTCCAAGGGTTCTCGGGCTGGCGGGCCGGGCCTCCAGGGCCCGATTGCGGTACTTCCGTACTGATCGTATCCACGCCGCGGCCATCTGTACGGTTCCCCGGCCACGACAGGTACCCCCGTCGCCCGGCCCTCACCCCTGGCTCACCCGTTCGTCCCTTCCCGGCCGCCCGGGCCCGGGACGGGCGGGAGCCTGCCCGGCGGGCGCTCCGGTGGCGGGCCGCGGAGAGCTGTGCAGGCCGCGGCGGGGAATGGATTCGTAGGTTCCCCGGGGAGCGTGCTAATGTTTTCCATGTCGGAAGGGGCGCCCGAGAGGGAGCCGAAACCGGCCGGGAGAGAAGGACTCGGGTCCACACCGATGAGCTCTCACCCGGACGATCGGCTAGCATCAACGACAACACCCATGCGCGGGTGGCGGAATAGGCAGACGCGCTGGATTCAGGTTCCTGTCCCCCATTGGGGGGGGGGTTACAACCCCCCCCTCGCCCCCCAGAGACGCCGGAAAGTCCGAAAGGACTGACCGGCTTCGATGTTTTTCCGCCGGGCGTTCGTGGACCGGGCGGTGCGGCAGGGATCCCGGGCTTCGGACCTCAGGCTTCGCCGCGTTCCTCCTCCGGGCTGTGCTCCAGCCGGATCCCGTGGGTGGCGGCCAGCCGGAGCAGTCCGGAGATCCGGCCCTGACTGGCCTGTATCCCGTCCAGGTCGCCCTCGGACTTGGCCTCGACCAGATCGTGTCGGGCCTGGGTCAGCTGGGCACGCAGTTCTTCTTCGAACATGGCGGTCACCTGACCAGCATGGGCGCGGGTGGGGGATTCCTCAACCGTCCCGACCCGGCGCCGCACTACTTCCGGTGATCGCGATCGGCCATCCGGTGGCCGACCCGGCTGCGCAGCTGCTGGCTGAGCGCGGTGAAGCCGGCCGCCAGGAAGACCAGGGTGTAGCCGATCTGCAGGATCACCACGATGCGGGACGCCTGGCCGGTCGGGGTGATGTCCCCGTAGCCGACCGTGGCCATCGTCACCACGGTGAAGTAGAGCGCGTCGAGCCGGGTGTGCAGGCCGTTGAACTCGCCCGGCTGGCGCGACAGCGAGACGTAGGTCGCGGAGAAGATGAACAGCGCCAGGGCGGAGACCGCGGCGATCACCAGGGCCGGCCGGCCCCGGTCGGACTGCATCACCACCAGCCGGACCTGACTGAGCAGCACCACCGCCAGCACGGTCAGCGCCGCGACGAAGACGGTCCAGCTGAACTGCGGGTGCTCCGGGCCGAAGACGCCGATCGGGACCGTGAAGTAGAGCAGCCCGAGGACCAGCGGCCCGGCCGAGACCAGCAGCCAGGGCCAGAGCGCGGGACGGTTCGGCGGTCGTGCCATGGCCACCACCCTGGCCCCGGCGGGCCGGGACGGCTCGGGCTGCTGGGCCGTCGGAGGGACGGGGGCGGTAGGTTGACGCCATGAAGGAGGCCGACACCATCGCCGTGGTCGCGCTCGGCGGTGTGCTCGGGGCCGAGGCCCGCTACGGGCTCGGCCTGCGCTGGCCCACCCCGGTCGGCGTGTTCCCGTGGACCACGCTGCTGATCAACGCGCTCGGCTGCCTGGTGATCGGCGTCTTCCTGGTGGCGATCACCGAGGGGCGCCCGGCGCACCGGCTGGTCCGGCCGTTCGTCGGCACCGGCGTGCTGGGCGGCTTCACCACCTTCTCCACGTACTGCATGGACGTGCACCGGCTCTTCGACGCGCACCGCCCCGGGGTGGCCGTCGGCTACCTGGGCGCGACCCTGGCGGCCGCGCTGGGCGCGGTGGCCCTCGGCGCGGCCGGCACCCGGCGGGTGCTGACCGCCCTGCGGGGAGCGCGCGGGTGAACGGGGCGCTGCTGGTGGCGGGCGGCGCCGCGGTGGGCGCACCGCTGCGCTACCTGGTGGACCGGGCGGTGCGGGCCCGGCGCGACCCGCTGCTGCCCTGGGGCACCTTCGCCGCCAACGTGCTGGGCTCGGTGGTGCTGGGACTGGTGACCGGTGCGGTGCAGGCGCACGGAGCGTCGCCGCAACTGCAACTGCTGGTCGGCACCGGGTTCTGCGGCGCGCTGACCACCTACTCGACCTTCAGCTACGAGACGCTGCGGCTGGCCGAGAGCGGGGCGCGCCGACTCGCGGCGGTCAACGTGGCCGGCTCGCTGGCGGCCGGGATGGCGGCGGTCTACGCCGGCACCTGGCTGGCCGACCTGCTGCTCTGACGGTCGGTCGGCGGGTGACGGCCGGTCGGCGGACGGCCGGTCAGAGCGTCAGCTCGCTCCCGATCCGGCGGGCGTGGTGGCGGGCCATGGCCAGGTTGGACCGGGACCGGTCCAGCACCAGGTAGAGGAAGAGCCCCTGGCCGCCGGGGCCAGTGAGCGGCCGGATCAGGTGGTACTGGTGGGTCAGCGTGGTGAGGATGTCCTCCATCCCCTCGCTGCGCCCCTGCAGTTCGACGGAGCGCGCGGTGGCCCGCACCACGTCGGTGCTGCCGGCGGCGGCCAGGGCCAGGTCCAGGTCGGCGGCGTGCCCCAGGGTCCCCAGCGCCATCCCGCTGCCCGTGTCCACCAGCGCCGCTCCGAGCGCGCCCTCGATGCTCAGCGCCTCTTTCAGCGCGCTTTCGACTCCGGCCATCTCGACCTCCCGACTGATCGTTCCGGACACGGACGAGCGTAGGGAGGGGGCGAAGTCGGACCGCCGGGCCGAGCGGAATTGATCGACCATGACCTGGTCGTCCCCGTTCGCGGTCAGGTTGCCGTGGCGATCGTGAACGGTACTGACCACGAGCGGCCACATCGTGGATATAGCTGACGATATTGATGCCGTTCTCCGCCGATCGCGACCGTGCGACCGGCCTTGGCCGGGCCCGGCGGCAGCGGCAGGATGGGTGGTCGAACGAGGGAGAGGCGGCGAGGGTGACCGGGCGGCTGCGGTGGTGGCGGGGGACCGAGGGGGCGCGGGCGGCGGTCCTGCTGCTGCACGGCGGGCGGGAGGCCAGCACCGCGGCGGCCCGGCCCTGGCGCCCCGAGCCGCTGCGGATGGACGCGTTCCTGCGGCCGCTGGCCCGGGCCACCCGGGGCGGGGCGGTGGCGCTGGGCCTGGTCCGGTACCGGTACCGGGGGTGGAACGGGGAGCGGGCGGACGCGCTGGCGGACGTGCTGGCGGCGCTGGACGAGGTGCAGGCGCTCCTCGGACCGGTGCCGGTGGTGCTGCTGGGCCACTCGATGGGCGGCCGGGCGGCCCTGCGCGCGGCCGGGCACCCCGCGGTCACCGGGGTGGTGGCGCTGGCGCCCTGGTGCCCGGCCGGGGACCCGTGCGAGCAACTGGCCGGGCGCCGGCTGGTCACCCTGCACGGGGACCGGGACCGGGTGACCGACCCCGCCGACACCGTGCGGTTCGCGACCCGGGCCCGGGCCGCCGGGGCGTCGGTGGCCGGCATCACGGTGACCGGGGCGGACCACGCGATGCTGCGCCGGGCCCGGGACTGGCACCGCGGCGCCGCCGAACTGAGCGCCGCGCTGCTGCGGCTGCGCCCGCTGCCCGGGCCGGTGGCCGCCGCCCTGGAGCTGCCCGCCGGCGTGCCGGACGGGCTGCGGCTGCCGCTGCCGGCCGGCTCCCGTGGCTGGCCGGACCGGGAGTGCCCGCACCCGGTGGCGTGAAGCCCTGGAACGGGAACGGCCGGGAACGGGGAACGGCCGGCCCCGCCGTCGTGGCGGGGCCAGCCGTCGAGCCGGAGGCTCAGGCGTTCACGCAGGGGTTGCCGGAGGCCGGGTTGGCAATGCTGACCACGC
>NZ_JBHYKG010000467.1:0-4835 GCF_042741245.1 Kitasatospora sp. NPDC058965 | reverse complement strand
CGGGCGCGGCGGCGTTGGGGTGCGTGCATCGCAAGGCGGAGGATGGGGGCACCTCCCGGCCGAAGGCTGGGGGAGAGTCCATGCGGAGCATAGGCAACCGACGACAACGCAGCGTGGGGGCACCTCCCGGCCGAAGGCTGGGGGCGTGCGTGCCCCGGCGTCGCCGCGCAGGCGGGGGTTTGAAGACGGCCCCTAACGTCGGGGCACACCCCGTCGACTGGAGGTCTCCCGTGCACCAGGAGCTCGACCGGCGCTGCGCCGCGGTCGCCGAGCAGGTGGTGGCCTGGCGTCACCACCTGCACCGGCACCCGGAGCTGTCCAACCGTGAGACGAACACCGCCCGGCTGATCGCCGACCACCTGCGCACCCTGGGCCTGGACGAGGTGCGCACCGGCATCGCCGGCCACGGCGTGGTCGGCGTGCTGCGCGGCGGCCGGCCGGGGGACGGCGTGGTGGCGCTGCGCGCCGACACCGACGCCCTGCCGGTGCCCGACCGCTGCGGGGAGCAGTTCGCGTCCGCCGCGGTGGACCGGGACTACCCCGGCGGCCCGTTCCCGGTCTCGCACGCCTGCGGCCACGACTGCCACACGGCGATGCTGCTGGGCGCGGCCACGGTGCTGGCCGGGGTGCGCGAGCAGCTGGCCGGCACGGTGCTGTTCGTCTTCCAGCCGGCCGAGGAGGGCCCACCGGTGGGCGAGCCGGGCGGGGCGCGGGAGATGCTCGCCCAGGACGCCTTCGCCGACCCGGTGCCCACCATGGTCTTCGGCATGCACGTCGCCCCGCTGCCGAAGGGCTGGCTCGGCTACCGGGTGGGCAACCAGTTCGCCGCCTCCTGCCTGGTCCGGATCGGGCTGACGGGCCGGCAGGTGCACGGCTCCACCCCGTGGCAGGGCGTCGACCCGATGCCCGCGGCCGGTGCGATCCTCACCGGTATCGGCCAGCTGTACCGGCAGGTGCCGGCCTTCGACCCGGTCACGGTGTCGATCGGGCATGTCGAGGACGTCGGCCGGTTCAACATCATCGGCGAGACGGTGACGCTGTGGGGCACCGTCCGGTGCTCGGTCGAGTCCGACATGGCCGAGCTGCAGCAGCGGCTCACCGCCCTCGCCGAGGGCAGCGCCGCGGCCTACCACTGCACCGCCGCGGTCGACTTCCTGCAGGACGTGCCGGCCGTGCACAACACCCGGGAGTGGGTGGACGCCGGCCTGCCGACGCTGCACCGGGTGGTCGGCGAGGACCGGACCGTGGTGACCGATCCGGTCCTCGGCTACGACGACGTCGCGGAGTTCGTCAACCGGTTCGGCGGCCTGTACGTGATCCTCGGCGTCCAGGACAGCGAGTTCCGGGACGGCAAGCTGGTTCCGAGCGCCGGCGGCCGCGGCATCGCGACCAACCACAACCCCGGCTTCTACGCCGACGACGACACGCTGGTCACGGGGGTGCGGCTGCACGTGCACGCGGCCTGGGACCACCTGGACGGCAGCCTGACGGTCCGGTGACGAACTGCGGCGGTCGGCCGGTGGGCCGACCGCCGCGGGTCGTGCTCCGGGGCGCGCGCACCGCGCGCCCCGGTCAGCGGGCGGGCCGCCCCGGCGTCACCGCCCGGCCGGGACCGGCGCCGCGACCGGGCCGGCGCCGGCGTCGGTGCCCAGCTCCGCGAGGATCGCCTCCACGGTCTGCTTGGCGTCGCCGAACAGCATGCTGCTGTTCTCCCGGAAGAAGAGCGGGTTCTGCACGCCCGCGTAGCCGGAGGCCATCGAGCGCTTGAAGACCACCACGTGCTCCGCCTCCCAGACCTTCAGCACCGGCATGCCGGCGATCGGGCTGGTCGGGTCCTCGGTGGCGGCCGGGTTGACGGTGTCGTTGGCACCGATCACCAGGACCACCGAGGTCTCGGCGAAGTCGTCGTTGATCTCGTCCATCTCCAGCACGATGTCGTACGGCACCTTGGCCTCGGCCAGCAGCACGTTCATGTGCCCGGGCAGCCGGCCGGCCACCGGGTGCACGCCGACCCGCACCTCGACGCCGCGCTCGCGCAGCCGCCTGGTCAGCTCGGCGACCGGGTGCTGGGCCTGCGCGACCGCCATCCCGTACCCGGGGGTGATGACCACCGTGCTGGCCTGGGCCAGCAGTTCGGCCGTCTCCCGGGCCCGGATCTCCCGGTGCTCGCCCTGCTCCTGCGCGCCGCCCGAGGGAGCCTCGATGCCGAAGCCGCCGGCGATCACCGACAGGAAGGAGCGGTTCATCGCCTTGCACATGATGTACGACAGGTAGGCACCGGAGGAGCCGACCAGCGCGCCGGTGACGATCAGCAGGTTGTTGTCCAGCAGGAAGCCGGCCGCGGCCGCGGCCCAGCCGGAGTAGCTGTTCAGCATCGACACCACGACGGGCATGTCACCGCCGCCGATGGACGCCACCAGGTGCCAGCCCAGCAGCAGCGCCAGCACGGTGACCGCGATCATCAGGCCCAGGTTCGGGCTGACGGTGAACCAGACGGTGAGCGCCACGAAGGCCGCCAGCGCGCCGATGTTGAGGGCGTTCTTGCCCGGCAGCATCAGCGGCCGGGAGTTGATCCGGGCCGAGAGCTTGAGGAAGGCCACGATCGAACCGGTGAAGGTGACCGCGCCGATGAAGATGCCGATGAACACCTCGGCGTGGTGGATGCTCAGCAGGTCGGCGCCGATCCGGGTCTGCGCCGCGCCCTTGGACTCCACCTCCAGGTAGCTGTTCCAGCCCACCAGTACGGCGGCCAGGCCCACGAAGCTGTGCAGCACGGCGATGAGTTCGGGCATCTGGGTCATCTCGACCCGGCGGGCCCGCCACAGGCCCGCCGCGCCGCCCAGCGCCATCGCCAGCAGGATCAGCAGCACCGCGCCGGCGCTGATCGTGCGCGAGGCCACCACCACGGTGGCCACCAGGGCGAGCGCCATGCCGGCGATGCCGTAGACCACGCCGGCCCGCGAGGTGCGGTGCTGGGAGAGCCCGGCCAGGCTCAGGATGAACAGCAGGGCGGCGACCAGGTCCGCCGCGTGGGACGCTGTCAGGGCAGTCATCTCGGATCAGCGCCTTTCGGGGGACGTCGAGAACATCGACAGCATGCGGCGGGTCACGGCGAAACCGCCGAAGATGTTCACGCTGGTGAGCAGGATCGCCACGAAGGAGAGCGCGGTGACCACCCAGCTCTCGTGGCCGATCTGCAGCAGCGCGCCGACCACGACGATTCCGGAGATCGCGTTGGTCACCGACATCAGCGGGGTGTGCAGGGCGTGGTGCACCTTGCCGATCACGTAGTAGCCGATCACCACGGCCAGCGCGAACACCGTGAAGTTCTCCGCCAGTTGGGCCGGGGCGAAGGCGACCAGCAGGAAGGTGGCGAGCATCCCGAGCCCGATCAGGCCGAACCGGGCCGCCGGGGTGAGCTTCGGCCTGGCCGGGGCGGCGGGCGCGGCGGGGGCCGGCGCCTGGGCCGCGGGGGCGGCGGAGACGGCTACCGGCGGGGGCGGCCAGGTGATCTCGCCGGCCCGGACCACGGTGACCGCCCGCTGCACCACGTCCTCGAAGTCCAGCGTCAGCCGGCCGTCCTTCTCCGGGGTGACCAGCTTCAGCAGGTTGACCAGGTTGGTGCCGAACAGCTGGGAGGCCTGCGCGGGCAGCCGGGAAGCGAGGTCGGTGTACCCGATGATGGTCACCCCGCCCTCGGTGACCACGGCCCGGCCCGGGACGGTGCCCTCGACGTTGCCGCCCATCGCGGCGGCCATGTCGACGATCACGCTGCCGGGCTTCATCGCGGCCACGTCCGCCGCGGTCACCAGGCGCGGGGCCGGGCGGCCGGGGATCAGCGCGGTGGTGATGATGATGTCGACGTCCCGGGCCTGCTCGCTGTAGAGCGCGGCCGCGGCCCGGTCGTAGTCGGCCGAGGTCGCCTTGGCGTAGCCGTCGGTGCTGGCCTCCTGCTCGACGTTGACCGCGAGGTACTCGCCGCCCAGCGACTTGACCTGGTCGGCCACCTCGGGTCGCGGGTCGGTGGCCCGCACGATCGCGCCCAGGCTGGACGCGGCGCCGATCGCGGCCAGGCCCGCCACGCCGGCCCCGGCCACCAGGACCTTGGCGGCGGGCACCTTGCCGGCGGCGGTGACCTGCCCGGTGAAGAACCGGCCGAAGGCGTGCGCCGCCTCGATCACCGCGCGGTAGCCGGCGATGTTGGCCATCGAGCTGAGCACGTCCATCGACTGGGCGCGGGAGATCCGCGGTACGGCGTCCAGCGCCAGCGCGGTCACCCCGCGCTCGGCCAGCACCGCCAGCAGCTCACCGCGCTGGGCCGGCGCGATCAGGGCGACCAGGTCGGCCCCCCGGTTCAGCCGGCCCACCTCCTCCTCGGAGGGGGCGTTGACCTTGAGCACCAGGTCGGCCGTCCAGGCCTCGCCGATGGTCGCGCCGGCCTCGGTGTAGGCCTCGTCGGTGAACCCGGAGGCCGTACCGGCCTCGGACTCGACCACCACCTCGTACCCCAGGGCCAGCAACTGACGCACGGTCGACGGGGTCGCCGCCACCCGGGTCTCCCCCGGGACGGACTCGGCGACCACACCGATGCGCTGAGGCGGATGGCGAGTCGGGTCTTCTGCAGACATGTCTCGTGTCTCTCTCGTCGGAGGCGCTGCTGACTGGGCATCTGCGTACGCGGGGACGCCAGGTCCCCTGGTCGCAGGAAGGTACACCTTCCTCGCCCGCGCGCCGAGAGGGCAACGCAGTGACACGATTCACTCCCGCAGGTGGGAGCGGCTCGTTCCGGTACGGTCCGCCGGAATTCCTGGGGGTGGCGGCTAGGCGGCGACCAC
>NZ_JBHYKG010000466.1:0-4868 GCF_042741245.1 Kitasatospora sp. NPDC058965 | reverse complement strand
CAGGGCCACGAGCCCCAGGCCACCTGGGTCGCCGAAGGCCACCTGGACGAACTCCGAGCCCGCCTCGCCTGGAGCCGGGACCACCGGCACCTGATCGATCGGTGACACGCATGACGACACCCCCGTTCCTCCCCGGTCTGGAGCTCTCCCGGCGCTTCTACCACGAGGCCGTGCGCCCGGCGCTGGACGAGGCGGTCCCCGGGACCGTCCATTCCGCCGCCCGTCTCGGCAGCGGCTCGGAGGTCCTCGGATTCGACACCGCCCGCTCGGCGGACCACGAGTGGGGCCCCCGCCTGCAGATCTTCCTGAGCCCGCGGGACGCCACCCGGCACGCCGCGAGGATCAGGGACCTGCTCTCCGACCGGCTGCCGAAGACCTTCTGCGGCTATCCCACCCACTTCGCCTCCACCGGCGAGCCGGGCATCGGGTTCATGCAGACGACCGACGGTCCCGTCCACCACCGTGTCGACATCACCGACCCCGGAACCTGGTTCACCGCTCACCTGGGCTTCGACCCGCGCACGGACGTCACCCTGACGGACTGGCTGGCCACCCCCACCCAGCTCCTCGCCGAAGTCACCGCCGGCGCCGTCTTCCACGACGGGCTCGGGCAGCTCGCGCCGGCCCGCGCCAACCTCGAGTGGTATCCCCACGACCTCTGGCTCTACCTGCTCGCCTGCCAATGGCGGCGCATCTCCCAGGAGGAGGCATTCGTCGGCCGCTGCGGTGAAGTGGGCGACGAGCTCGGTTCCGCCGTCGTCGCCGCCCGGCTGGTGCGAGATCTGATGCGGCTGTGCCTGCTCATGAACCGACGCTACGCGCCGTACAGCAAATGGCTCGGTTCCGCCGTCGCCCGCACCCCTCAGGCAGCCGACCTCGTCCCTGTGCTGACCGCCGTCCTCTCGGCCACCGACTGGCGCACCCGCGAGCAGCACCTCTGTCGCGCCTACGGGGCCGTCGCCGATCTGCACAACCAACTCCGCCTCACCGACCCGGTCGACCCCACTACACGGCCCTACCACGGCCGGCCCTTCCAGGTCCTGCACGCCGAACGGTTCACCGCCGCGCTGACCGCCCGCATCACCGATCCCGCTGTGCGCATGCTGCCGATGGCCGGAGCGATCGACCAGTTCGTCGACAGCACCGACGTCCTCGGCCGTCCCGAGCTCACACGCGGCGTCGCCCATGCCGCACTCACCACCCCGAACCCGTGAACCCGGCCCCGTGAGAGGACTACCGCACCCTGCGCCCCACGGCCGACACGCTGCCGATCAGGCCGATGTCGGCCGGGAAACCGACGAGGGCGTGGGCGATCAGGAGCAGCTGCCCTCAAGGCAGGCCAGGTCGTCCTGCGTCTCGCCGACGAGGCCGAGCGGAGGAAAGCGGTGGTCTGAGGGGACGTCCTCGAACAGACCACGTCAGAACGGAGGCGAACGGTGCCCGATGCGGCACTAGGCTGGCGGAGGTGGGGACACAGCAGCGGAACTACCGGTACGTGGGCCCGGCCGAGCTGACGGCACTCGTCCGGCCCGGCGGTGGAGGCCGGACGATCTGCTCGCCGGCCGACTTCGCCGAGTGGGTCGCCGCACGAACACCGGACGAGTTGGCCGAACCGTTCACCTTCGTGGTCGACGCCGCCGGCGTGCTGCGCCTGGCCCCCCGCCGCAGCGAGCACGTGGTGTGCGCCGACGGCGGCGCGGTGCTGAGCGCCGGCGAGCTGAGCTTCCACGAGGAAGCCGGGCACTGGACGGTCGACGAGGTCAGCAACCAGTCCACCGGCTACTGCCCGGACATCAGCTCCTGGCCGGCCGTGGCCGCGGCGCTGGACCGGATCGGGATCGCTCGCCCCTCCGGCTTCACGCAGGAGCTGGTCTTCCGCCGCTGCCGTTCCTGCCGGGAGCTCGCCATCGTCCGGGAGCAGGACTTCGTCTGCCTCTTCTGCAGCGCCGACCTGCCGCTGGAGTGGAACGTGGCCTAGGTTCTCCGGCGCGTCGTAACCGTCGGTCCTGCACAGGCGCGCTGCCCGGCAACCTGGCGTCGGAGCGCAGGTCTTCCCCGAACGAGGCCCCCGCGCCACGGGAGCGAGACCGACCCGCTCCGGGTCGCGGCGACAGCAGGTCCGTAGGACAGAACCCGGCGGGGACAGGGCCCGCGACGCCGAGCGGTGATTCGGGGCCGCCGGCGGAGAGCACGGGAAGGCTGCTGCCCGGCGCCGCATCCCAAGAGGGTTCTCAAGCCGCGACGTTCCCCAGCGTGGAGTCCAACCAGTCGTAGATCCGCGCCTGGGACAGACGCATCGCGCCGGGGTGGCAGTGGGCGCCGGCACCCTCCTCCGCGGTGAACACCAGCAGGGTCTTCGGGCAGGTGAGGTGGTCGTACAGCTGCTCCGGCTGGCCCTTGAAGAACTCGTCCTCGGCGGCGTCGCAGACCAGCGTGGGGCACTGGATCCGCTCGGCGATGCCGCCCGCGAGGGTGTAGTCGAGGTAGGCGGCGTTGAAGGCGCGCGGGGTGTCGACGCCCATCACGTACATGCCGTGGTTGATCGCCCACCGGGCGGTCGGATCGGCGGCCATCACCTGGGCGAGCGACGCGTCGAGTGCGGGGGCGGAGTCGGCGCGCAGCAGGGCTTCGGCGGCCTCGCGGTCACCGGGGATGTTCCGCACGGACACCTGGCCGAGGTCGTAGACGCCGTCGACGGCGATCAGCGCGGCGAGACGGTGCTCGAACGCGGCGGCCCGGGGCGCGAGGATGCCGCCCATGCTGAGGCCGAGGAGGGCGATCCGGCTGCCGTCGACCTCGGGGAGGGCCTCGGCGAAGTCCACCACCGGAGTGATGACGTTCTCCCAGTCGGGGCGGAACGCCAGGCCCTGGTGGTGGCGCGGCCCGGGCTGGCCGGGGCCGTCGAAGGTCAGCACGGTGTAGCCGCGCTCGACGCCGGCCAGCGCACCGAAGAAGTGCATCTCCTCCGCCGTGCCGTCGAACCCGTTGTGCATGATCAGCGTCGGCCGCGGGGTCCCCGAGTCGTCGGCCCGGTAGAGGTAGCCGGGCAGCGTGGTGTCCTCGTAGGGGATCCGGACCGGCTCGATGATCGGGGTGAACAGCGCGGCCGCGGCGCGGAAGCACGCCACGCTGCGGTCGTACGCGTGGTCGTGGCGGGGGTCGCAGGGGTGGCCGTGCAGGAAGAACTCGGCCGACCGGTAGTAGTTCGAGGCCCGGAGGAACCCGTCCCGGGCGCTGATCCGGTGACCGCCGGCGAGCGCCTTCTCCGCCTCGCCGGAGACCCGGTCGGCGGTGGCCAGCCACTCCCGGTACCAGCTGTCGTAGTCGCCCTCGACGATCCGCTCGCCGGTGGCGACCACCTCGCCGAAGTCCGCGCCGCCGTAGGCGATGTGACTCATCGACCGCAGGGTCTCGTACCAGAACTGGGTGTTGTTCGGGAACAGCAGGTTCCGCATCGCACTCTCCTCATCCCCAAGCACAGATCTGTGCTTACGACGAGGACTCTAGACCCGCCGGAGCCCAATAAGCAAACATCTGTGCTTACGATGGGGGCGTGACTTCCAAGGAACCGACCGCACGCCTCCGCAAGAGCCCCGAGCAGGTCCGCTCGGCCGTCCACCAGGCGGTCGTCGACCTGCTCTCCGCCCCCGACGGCGGCGAGCTCACCATTCCCGCGATCGCCCAGCGCGCCGGGGTCAACCACACCAGCGTCTACCGGCGTTGGGGCAGTCGCGAGGCGCTGCTGGCCGACGTGGTCACCACCCGCCTGGAGCGGGACTGGCCGTTGCAGGACACCGGGACCCTGCGCGGAGACCTCACCGCGTGGGCACGCGCGGGAGTGGCGAGCATCCGCACGCCCGAGGGCCGCCTGCTCGTCCGGGCCGTCGCCCTCTCCATGCCGAGCAGCGCCGATGCCCAGGCGGAACGCGCACAGCACTTCCAGCGCCGCATCCACTCCATCGAGCGCATCCGCGAGCGGGCCGCCGCCCGTGGCGAACACCCGCCACCGCTGGAGCAGATCCTCGACCAGTTGGTCGCACCGCTCTACATCCGGGCGATCTTCGGCATCGACCCCCCGGCCACCGGCTACCCGGAACTCCTGGTGGACCGACTGCTCGGCACCGCGGGTGCACCGGACAGCGGGCAGCGGCCGAGCGCGACGTGATACCGGCTTGCGACGGCCCCTGCACCGGAGGAGCGTCGGAAGCAGGTATCCAGAGAAAGGATTGGGGGCCGCTGATGTACGTACGCACCGCTTACGTGACGGGCGATCCGGCCCAGATCGACCAGGCCCTGGACGGGTTGCTGGTGGAGGCGGTCAAGCTGCTCTCCGACCAGCCCGGCTACCGGGGTTACGGGCTCTTCGCCGACCGCGAGATCGGCAAGATCATCATGGGGAGTTGGTGGGACACCGCCGAACACGCCGAGTCCAGCAACGAACAGCTGCAGCAGCGACGGGCGGAGCTGCTGGCGCCCTTCGCCGCGTCGACGTCTGTGATGACGTCGGAGGCGCTGGCCTACACACCCAACCCGCAGGTCGAGGCGGGCGGCGGCTTCCGGATCGGGCGCTTCCAGATGCCGCCGGACCGGCTGGACGAGCTGACCGAACTGTTCCGCTCCACCGCCCTGCCCGCCTTCGAGGCCACGGCGGGATTCGCCGGCGCCACCCTGCTCGCCGACCGCGGCACCGGATTCGGCTCGGTCGGCACCCTGTGGGCCACCCGCGCGGCGCTGGCCGCCTCCCGCGGCGCCCAGGCCACGAGTCGGGCGAAGGCGACGGCGGCCACCCCGATGAACCTCATCGCCCTGGAGGAGTTCGAGGTGGTCCTCCTCGACCGCCGCGACTGACGTCAGCACGACGCACACCC
>NZ_JBHYKG010000465.1:0-4875 GCF_042741245.1 Kitasatospora sp. NPDC058965 | reverse complement strand
CGAACCCGGAAGCTAAGCCTTACAGCGCCGATGGTACTGCAGGGGGGACCCTGTGGGAGAGTAGGACGCCGCCGAACAATCATTCAGGAGAAGCCCCCACCGATATTCGGTGGGGGCTTCTTCGCGTTGTGCCGGCCAGCGGCGGTCACTGGCCCTGCGACTCGGTGGGCTGTTCGCTGGCGATCACCGCGAAGACGGCGCCGTGCGGGTCGGCGAGCTGGACGAAGCGGCCGACGCCGGGGGCGTCCACCGGTTCGCCGCGGCGTCGACCGCCGAGGTCCGCGGCCCGGGCCACCGTGGCGTCCACGTCGGCGACCTCGAAGTAGGGCAACCAGAACGGCGGGGACCCGGCCGCCCGGTCCTCCTCCACCAGGGTCACGATGCCGCCCTGGCTGGCGTCGGTGCCGCCATCGGCGGGGGTGATCACGGTGTAGGTGAAGTCGCCGAACGGCACGTCCTGCTCGAACCAGTCGAAGACCGCGCGGTAGAACGGCTTGGCGCCCTCGGGGTCACTGGTGTGCAGCTCGGTCCAGCAGAGCGTGCCGACCGAGGTGACCGCGTCCAACCCCACCGTGGTGCCCGGCTGCCAGACTGCGAACCGGGCGCCGGCCGGATCGGTGAAGCCCGCCGTCCGGCCCGCCTCGAAGACGTCGAAGGGCCCGAAGCGGACCGTTCCGCCGGCCTGGCCGACCACCTCGGCGGTCCGGTCGGCGTCCTCGGTGCGGAAGTAGACGGTCCAGGCCGAGGCGGCGCCCTCCTCGGTCAGCGGGCCGAGCGCGGCGACCGTGTCCCCACCCCGGCGGAAGAATCCGTAACCGCCGGCCTCGGGGCCGGCCGACTCGAAGGTCCAGCCGAACAGGCCGCCGTAGAAGGCCTGCGCGGCGTCGGGATCCGGGCTGCCGAGGTCGATCCAGTTCGGGGCGCCGGGTGTGAACTCAGTGGTCAGCATGGTGTCGTCCGCTTCCGTCGAAGGGGGTCCCCTTGTCATCGTCAGCCTTGGGCAGGGCGGTGACAATCGCGGTCCGCCGTGTCGGCACGGAGGGGTACGGTTCATCACGCAAGGCGAACCGTCGAAGGGGGCCCGGATGAGCGGGCAGCAGGTCCAGCGGGCGGGCCAGGCGGCGGTGCCGCGGCAGTTGGCCCAGGTGGAGGGGGTGCTGGAGCGGATCACCTATGCCAACGAGGAGACCGGCTACACCGTCGCGCGGGTCGACACCGGCCGGGGCGCCGCCGACCTGCTGACCGTGGTGGGCGCGCTGCTCGGTGCCCAGGTGGGCGAGTCGCTGCGGCTGCACGGGCACTGGGGGTCGCACCCGCAGTACGGGCGGCAGTTCGTGGTGGAGAACTACACCACGGTGCTGCCCGCGACCGTGCAGGGCATCCAGCGCTACCTGGGCTCGGGGCTGATCAAGGGGATCGGGCCGCGGTTCGCCGAGCGGATCGTGGCCCACTTCGGGATCGACACGCTGACGGTGATCGAGGAGGAGCCGTCCCGGCTGGTCGAGGTGCCGGGGCTCGGGCCGAAGCGGACCACGATGATCGCCGCGGCCTGGGAGGAGCAGAAGGCGATCAAGGAGGTGATGGTCTTCCTGCAGGGCGTGGGGGTCTCCACCTCGCTGGCCGTGCGGATCTACAAGAAGTACCAGGACGCCTCCATCGGCGTGGTGAAGAACGAGCCGTACCGGCTGGCCGCGGACGTCTGGGGGATCGGCTTCCTGACGGCGGACCGGATCGCCCAGGCGGTGGGGATCCCGCACGACAGCCCGGAGCGGGTGAAGGCGGGCCTGCAGTACGCGCTCTCGCAGAGCAGCGACCAGGGCCACTGCTACCTGCCCGAGGAGCGGCTGATCGCCGACGGGGTGAAGCTCCTCCAGGTCGACGTGGGCCTGGTGATCGAGAGCCTGGCCGCGCTGGTCGCCGAGGAGGGCGTGGTGCGCGAGGCGCTGCCCAGCCCGGACGGGCCCGGCGGCGAGCCGGTCACTGCGGTCTACCTGGTTCCGTTCCACCGGGCCGAGGTCTCGCTGGCCAATCAGCTGCGCCGGCTGCTGCGGTCCGAGACCGACCGGATGCCCGGCTTCGCCGACGTCGACTGGACCAAGGCGCTCGGCTGGCTGGCCGAGCGGACCGGGGCCGAGCTGGCGCCCGAGCAGGAGCAGTCCGTCCGGCTGGCGCTGACCGAGAAGGTCGCGGTGCTGACCGGCGGGCCGGGCTGCGGCAAGTCCTTCACGGTCAAGTCGATCGTGACGCTGGCGCTGGCGAAGCGGGCCAAGGTGCTGCTGGCCGCCCCGACCGGCCGGGCGGCCAAGCGGCTGGCGGAGCTGACCGGGCATCAGGCGGCGACCGTGCACCGGCTCCTGGAGCTGCGCCCGGGCGGCGACGCGGCCTACGACCGGGACCGTCCGCTGGACGCCGACCTGGTGGTGGTGGACGAGGCCTCGATGCTCGACCTGATCCTGGCCAACAAGCTGGTCAAGGCGGTGGCGCCGGGGGCCCACCTGCTCTTCGTGGGGGACGTGGACCAGTTGCCCTCGGTGGGCGCCGGCGAGGTGCTGCGCGACCTGCTGGCCGACGGCAGCCCGATCCCCTCGGTGCGGCTGACCCGGATCTTCCGGCAGGCCCAGCAGTCCGGGGTGGTGGTCAACGCGCACCGGATCAACGAGGGGCTGCCGCCGCTGACCGAGGGCATGCCGGACTTCTTCCTCTTCGTCGAGGACGACACCGAGCGCGCCGCGGGCCTGGTGGTGGACGTGGTGGCCCGGCGGATCCCGCAGAAGTTCCGGCTGGACGCCCGCCGGGACGTGCAGGTGCTGGCCCCGATGCACCGCGGCCCGGCCGGGGCGGGCAACCTCAACACGCTGCTGCAGGCCGCGGTGACCCCGGGCCGGGAGGGGCTGGCGGAGAAGCGGTTCGGTGGGCGCACCTTCCGGATCGGGGACAAGGTGACCCAGATCCGCAACAACTACGACAAGGGCCGCAACGGCGTCTTCAACGGCACGGTCGGCGTGGTCACCGCACTCAGCCCGGACGACCAGCGCCTCACCGTGCTCACCGACGAGGACGAGGAGGTCGCCTACGACTTCGACGAGTTGGACGAGTTGCAGCACGCGTACGCGGTGACCATCCACCGGTCCCAGGGCAGCGAGTACCCGGCGGTGGTGATTCCGGTCACCACCTCGGCCTGGACCATGCTGCAGCGCAACCTGCTCTACACCGCGGTGACCCGGGCCAAGAAGCTGGTCGTGCTGGTGGGCTCGCGCAAGGCGATCGGGCAGGCGGTGCGGACCGTGAGCGCGGGGCGGCGGCACTCGGCTCTCGACCATCGCCTCGGCGGGGGTATCTTGACGTGAAGAAATTGATGGACCAGCCTAGTCCTGTGATCTTGTCCGGTTCGCACCGGACGGGGCAGTGGCTTTTGGCAGTGTCATCCATTGGCACAGGCCCTTTTGGGCCACCCCGGGTACGCGGCCGTCCTTCGCATGGGGGAGGGTGGGACGAGTCAGGGCTCGGAAGAGGATTTTCATTTCGTCGGTGAGGAAGACGTGAGCGACAACTCGGTAGTACTGCGGTACCAGGACGGCGAGTACGAGTACCCCGTCGTCGAGAGCACTGCGGGCAACGCCGGCTTCGACATCTCGAAGCTGCTCCCGCAGACCGGCCTGGTCACCCTGGACAACGGCTTCGGCAACACGGCTGCCTACAAGTCCGCGATCACCTTCGTCGATGGTGACAACGGCATCCTCCGCTACCGCGGCTACCCGATCGAGCAGCTGGCCGGACAGGGCAGCTTCATCGAGACCGCGTACCTCCTGATCAACGGTGAGCTCCCCACCGCCGACCAGCTGGCGGGGTTCAACAGCGAGATCACCCAGCACACCCTGCTGCACGAGGACGTCAAGCGCTTCTACCAGGGCTTCCCCCGGGACGCGCACCCGATGGCCATGCTCTCCTCGGTGGTGGGCGCGCTGTCCACCTTCTACCAGGACAGCCACAACCCGTTCGACGCGGACCAGCGCCACCTGTCGACCGTGCGCCTGCTGGCCAAGCTGCCGACCATCGCGGCCTACGCGTACAAGAAGGCGATGGGCCAGCCCTTCGTCTACCCGCGCAACGACCTGAGCTACGTCGAGAACTTCCTCCGGATGACCTTCGCGGTCCCGGCCGAGGACTACGAGCTCAACCCGGTCGTGGTCAACGCCCTGGACAAGCTGCTCATCCTGCACGCGGACCACGAGCAGAACTGCTCCACCTCCACCGTGCGCCTGGTCGGCTCCAGCCACGCCAACCTGTTCGCCTCGATCTCGGCCGGCATCTCGGCCCTGTGGGGCCCGCTGCACGGCGGCGCCAACCAGGCCGTCCTGGAGATGCTGGAGCAGATCAAGAAGGACGGCGGCGACGTCGACGCCTTCATCCGCAAGGTGAAGAACCGCGAGGACGGCGTCAAGCTGATGGGCTTCGGCCACCGCGTGTACAAGGCCTTCGACCCGCGCGCCGCGCTGGTCAAGGGTCTGGCGCACGAGGTGCTGGGCCAGCTCGGCAAGTCGGACGAGCTGCTGGAGATCGCGCTCAAGCTGGAGGAGCACGCGCTCAGCGACGACTTCTTCGTCTCCCGCAAGCTGTACCCGAACGTCGACTTCTACACCGGCCTGATCTACCGCGCGATGGGCTTCCCGACCAGCATGTTCACCGTGCTGTTCGCGCTGGGCCGGCTGCCGGGCTGGATCGCCCACTGGCACGAGATGATCAACGACCCGACCAGCCGGATCGGCCGTCCGCGGCAGATCTACACGGGCACCGCGATCCGCGACTACGTGGAGCTCGACAAGCGCTGACCCGCAGCGCCTGACGCACCGGGGCCCCGCCGCACCGCTTGGAGAC
>NZ_JBHYKG010000464.1:0-4986 GCF_042741245.1 Kitasatospora sp. NPDC058965 | reverse complement strand
CCCGACCACCGGGGCCGGGCAACGGCGCTCCCCGGCTCCGCCACCGGCCCGGCCGCCGGCGTCGTAAAATTCGTCACCCTGACGATAAATCAGCACTACCATCCACGGCATGAGCAACCGTCTGAGCAACCTCGCCGCCGAGAACGAGCGCATCGCCGAGGCCGGCCAGTACACCTCCCCCACCGGGGCCGCCGTCTCCGTGGCCGCCGCCCTCGACGCCGCCCGGGCCGGGACCGTCTCCCACGCGCCCGACCTCGTCGCCGACCCCACCGGCCCCTTCACCGGCCGGACCGAGGTGACCGACGAGGACAGCATGCGCGCCGCCCGCCGGCTCACCGGGGCGGGCGTCGACCACCTCGCCGTGCTGAACTTCGCCTCCGCCCGCAATCCCGGGGGCGGTTACCTGCGCGGGGCCAAGGCGCAGGAGGAGGACCTCTGCCGCACGGCGCTGCTGTACCGGTGCCTGGTCGAGGCCCCCGACTACTACGAGGCCCACCGCGCCTCGTCCGACCTGCACTACAGCCACCGGGTGATCTTCTCGCCGCACGTCCCGGTGATCCGCGACGGCCACCGCGCGCTGCTCGAACGCCCCTACCGGGTCTCCTTCCTGACCTCCCCCGCCCCCAACGCCGGTCAGCTGGCGCTGCGTTCGCCCGATCACAGGGTCGACGTCACGGGGACCCTGGCCGAACGCGCCCGCCGCGTCCTCGGCGTGGCCGCCCGGCACGGGGTGCGCGAACTCGTGCTCGGCGCCTGGGGGTGCGGAGTGTTCCGCAACGACCCGACGGAGGTGGCCGACGCGTTCGCCGTGGCACTGGGCACCCACGGCGCCCCGTTCACCCGGATCACCTTCGCCGTCCTGGACCGCGCCGCCGGCACCCCCAACCTCGCCGCGTTCCGGGCCAGGTTCACCGGCTGACGACGGTCCGCATCCCCGGGATCGGCGAGGGCAGCAGCCACAGCACGGACAGCGCCCCGCCGACCGCCGCGATCACCAGGGCCTCGCGCAGCCCGAGCGCGCTGCCCAGCAGTCCGCCGGCGAGCGCACCCAGCGGCCGGATCCCGTAGTTGACGGTGCTGAACGCACCCGAGACCCGGCTGCGCAGTTCGTCCGGGACCACGCTGGCCTGCAGCGAGTTGAGGTTGATGTCGAAGAGCATCACCCCGGCCCCGCTGAGGAACTCCGCCCCGGCCAGCACCCCGGCGCGGGCCCACGACGGGCCGTCCGCCAGCGCCAGCAGCGCGAGCGGCGCCGGGAAGAGCACCGCACCCAGCGCGGCCGTGCGCCCCATCCCGATCAGCCGGGCCACCCGCGGCGCCAGCACCGCGCCCAGCAGGCTCCCCACCGCCGCGACGCCCGTGGCGAACCCGATCGTCCCCGCCGACAGGCCCAACTCCCGGTTGGCGAAGAGCAGCAGGACTCCCGTCGAGACGAAGGTGAAGAAGTTGACCGTGCTGCAGCACCCGAGGCTCGCCCGCAGCACCGGGTGGCGGACCACGAGGGCCAGCCCGGCGCGGGCCCGCCGCAGCATCGGCTCCTGTCCGGCCGCCGTCGGCGGGTCGTCCACCCGGATCCGCCCCACCAGCACCGCCGACGCCACGAACGACGCCGCGTCGGCCGCCACCGCCACCGGTGCGCCCAGCAGTTGCACCAGCAGCCCGCCCAGCGCCGGTCCGCCCAGGTAGGAGGCGGACCGGCTGGCGCTCAGCCTGCTGTTGGCCTCCAGGTACGCCGAGCGCGGCACCAGGTGCGCGAAGAACGGCGCGTACGCGGTGTTGAACAGCACCCCCGCCGCCCCGGTGACCACCGCCACCACGAACAGCTGACCCAGCGTCACGGTGCCGAAGGCGTAGGCCAGCGGCAGCGAGAGCAGGGCCGCGGCCCGCACCAGGTCGGCGGCCACCATCAGCTGTCGCTTGCCGCGGCGCTGGTCCACCCAGGCCCCGAGCAGCACCGCGAGCAGGTTGGGCGCCCAGACCAGCGCGGTCAGCGCCGACACCGCCACGGTGGACGCGTGCAGCGCCCCCACCGCGATCAGCGGCAGGGCCAACTCGCTGATCCGGTCGCCGAACTGGGAGACGGACTGACCGGCCCAGAATCTGCCGAACCGTCGGTCCCGCCACAGCGGCGCGGCCGCCGATCGCGGCGGCGCCGCCTCCTCCACCACCCCTGGCACACTCATGCGTCCTCCCCCTCCGGCAGTTCCGGCAGCACGTACCTCATCAACCGCACCATCCGCGCCGCCGCCGGCCGCTCGTCCTCGGCCCGCAGGACGTACGGCGCCAGCAGCCGCTCCACCGCGGCCCCCAACTCCTCCAGCTCGCCCGGGGTGAGCGCGACCCGGGTGTTCGCCAGCCCGCCGAGCCGGCGCCACTCGGGCCCCAACTCCGGCTCCACCTCGGTGATCCAGCGCTGCGGCTGGTCGGCCGCCGCCAGGAACATCTGCTGCGCCAGACCGCGCGCCGCCGCGCCCGCCTCGCCCTCGGCGCCCGTCTCGAAGCGGAACCCCTTGGCCACCGCCTCCCAGCGCCGCTGCCGGCGGTCCGGCCCGGGCTCGGCGTCCCGCACCAGCCCGAACCCGGCCAGGTGCCGCAGGTGCCAACTGGTCACCGACGGCGTGGCTCCCACCTGCGGCGACAACTCGGTCGCCGTGGCCGGTCCGTACCGCCGCAACCGCTCCAGGAGGGCCAGTCGCACGGGGTGCGCCAGCGCCCGCATCGCCTGCGGGTCGGTGATCTCGATGTCGCCCAACGGGTTGCCCATATTCTGAGAGTGTCCTCTCACATTATCTGAGAGTCAACTCTCAGATCTCGCCGACCGTGACGCCGGATCTGGTCCGCGGGCCCACCACGCCCTACATTCAGCGGCATGACAACGGCAATAACCGCGGACGGGATCCGGAAGCGGTACGGGGATGTCCAGGCTGTCGACGGTGTGTCACTCACCATCGAGACTGGCGAGTTCTACGGTCTGCTCGGGCCCAACGGAGCGGGCAAGACCACCACCTTGGAGATCCTGGAGGGGATCCGCGAACCCGACGAGGGGCGGGTGGAGCTGCTCGGGCTGAAGCCCTGGCCGCGCAACACCGAACTGCTCCCGCGGATGGGCGTCCAGTTCCAGGCCTCCGCCTTCTTCGACCGGCTCACCGCGCGCGAGACGATCCGCACCTTCGCCTCCTTCTACGGCATCGGCCACCGGCGGGCCGACCACTGGCTGGAGCGGGTGGGGCTGGCCGACTCCGCCGCCGTGGCCACCGACAAGATGTCCGGCGGCCAGGCCCAGCGCCTGTCCATCGCCTGCGCGCTGGTGCACGACCCGGAGCTGGTCTTCCTGGACGAGCCGACCACCGGCCTCGACCCGCAGGCCCGGCGCAACCTCTGGGACCTGCTGCGCGACATCAACGCCGAGGGCCGCACCGTGCTGCTCACCACCCACTACCTGGACGAGGCCGAGGTGCTCTGCGACCGGGTCTCGGTGATGGACCACGGCAAGGTGCTGCGCACCGGCGCACCGGCCGCGCTGGTGCGGGAGTTGGACGACACGGTGCGGGTCAGCGTGGAGTCCGGGCTGGTCACCGCCGAGCGGGCGCGCGAGCTCTTCGCCGCCGCCGGTGCCGAAGTCTCCGCGGTGGAGGACAACGGGGTGCTGCTCTCGGTGGCCACCCGCCTGCCCGCGCCCGTGCTCGCGGTGCTGGCCGAGCAGAACGCGCTGCGCGGCCTGGAGGTCCGCGGCGCCACCCTGGAGGACGTGTTCCTGCACCTGACCGGACGGGAGTACCGGGCATGAGCAACAGCGCCCCCGAGACCACCCGCCCCACCGACGACGCCCCCGCACCGGGGGCACCCGCGGCCGGGGGCGACGGGAGGGCGAGCGCCTTCGTCAGCCTCTCCCGGGTGATGTTCGTCGCCTTCCTGCGCGACCGCACGGCGCTCTTCTTCACCCTGGCGCTGCCGCTGATGTTCCTGCTGCTCTTCGGCTTCCTGTTCAAGGGCGCCACCTCGCCGCACGTGAAGGTGGCCGAGGTCGGGCAGGTCGCCGTGCTGGACTCCGTCCAGGGCGACGAACGCAAGGGCCTGGAGCAGGTCCTGACCATCACCCGGATCCCGGACGAGGCCACCGCGCTGCAGAAGGTGCGCAAGGGCGACCTGGACGCACTCGTCGAGCAGGGTCCGGGCGGGCAGGTCGTGGTCCGCTACAGCGCCTCGGACCAGGTCCGGTCCGGCGGTGTGCAGGCGGTACTGCAGTCCGTGGTCCAGTCGGCCAACCAGCAGGCCACCGGCCAGCCGCCCAGGTACACGCTGGCCGCCTCCCAGGTGGAGGACCAGTCGCTCAAGCCGATCCAGTACCTCACCCCCGGCCTGCTCGGCTGGGCGGTGGCCACCGGCGCCATCTTCAGCGCCTCGCTCAGCCTGGTCTCCTGGCGCAAGAAGCGGCTGCTGCGCCGGCTGCGGCTGGCCCCGGTCAGCGTCGGGTCGATCGTCGGCTCGCGGGTGCTGGTGACCTGCGTGGTGGCGCTGATGCAGACCGCGATCTTCCTGCTGGTCGCCACCACCCCCGTGTTCGGGCTCAAGCTGACCGGGAACTGGTGGCTGGTGATCCCGCTGGTGCTCTGCGCGACGCTCGCCTTCATGTCGATCGGCCTGGTCACCGGGGCGATCGCGAAGACCGAGGAGGCGGCCAACGGCATCAACCAGGTGATCATCCTGCCGATGTCGTTCCTGTCCGGCGCGTTCTTCCCGCTGGACAACTCGCCGCACTGGCTGCAGCAGTTCTCGCACGTCTTCCCGCTGCGCTACCTGGTGATCTCCGCCCAGTCGGTGCTCACCCGCGGCGGCGGGCTGACGGACTGCCTGCCCGCGATGGCCGGCCTGCTCGCGTTCGCGGCCGCGCTCACCGCGCTCGCCTGGCGGCTGTTCCGCTGGGAGGACGCCTGATCCAGCGGGCGACCGGGCCGAGCGGTAGGCCCGGGCGACCGGGCCGGGGAC
>NZ_JBHYKG010000463.1:0-4987 GCF_042741245.1 Kitasatospora sp. NPDC058965 | reverse complement strand
GCGCACCACCGGTTCGAGCCGGTCGCCGACCAGACCGACCTGACCGCGGTGCGGGCCACCGCCCTGCGCCTGGACCGCGAGCGCGCCGTCGACCTCGAACGGGTGCTGGCGCTGGACGTCGACGACCTGGATGCCTCCGCGCGGCGCGGCCGCGGCCGCGCGGCCGACCTGCGCTGGGGGCCCGGCACGGCCCGGCTGCTGCCGCTGCTCCTGGTCAGCCGGGCCGGCGGTCCGCTGCTGCTGACGGACCGCCGGGCACCGGCCACCGTGCCGGCGGCCGACCGCTGCCCGCTGACCGGGCGCGGGCGGCTGTCCTACCGCCGGGCCGCCGAGCTCTTCACCACCGCGACCGCACCGCTCGACCCGACCGGCCGCGGCTGGACGCTGCGCCAGCTGCGCCGGGCGGGCCGGGCGGGCCCGGCGCCGACGGAGCCGCGCGGCTGACCGGGCCGCGGGTCCGCCCGGTGCCACTCCTCACGCCGAGCCTCACGCCGCGCCGATCTCCACCACCCGGGCCCACGGCGGCGGCCGGTCCGGGACGTAGTCGGGGTCGTCCTCGTCGTAGGCGGCACGGCGGCGCGGGAACAGGCCGACGACGGTGCGGCACGGCGGGCGTTCGCCGGGCCACGGGGTCTGTCCGTCCGTCAGGACGACGATGACGTCGGGGCGGGTGCGCAGGGCCGTCCGGAAGCCGGTGCGCAGGTCGGTGCCGCCACCGCCGAGCAGCGGGATGCCCTCGGCGCGGCAAAGCGGGTGCACGGTGTCGGC
This sequence comes from Kitasatospora sp. NPDC058965, assembly GCF_042741245.1. NCBI lineage: Bacteria > Bacillati > Actinomycetota > Actinomycetes > Kitasatosporales > Streptomycetaceae > Kitasatospora > Kitasatospora sp. NPDC058965. The sequence continues at coordinate 4,219 of NZ_JBHYKG010000463.1, read as the reverse complement.
GGCGTCCGCACCACCAGGTGCGCCGCACCGACCCCGTCCCGCGCGGCGCCTTCGTAGCGGGCCAGCGAGAGGGTCAGCCCGGGCCGCAACAGCCCGTCCGGGGCGATCCGGGGCAGGTGCCAGCGCAGCAGGTCCGGAGCCAGCTGCCGCAGGTCGTCCCGCAGCCGGGAGGCGAGTTCGCGCCCGTGGCTGCGGGCCACGGCACGCGGGTGGAGATCGACGTCCACGCCGGCGGCGGCGCACGCACCGCCCCAGTCGCCGACGGTGCGGCGGGCGGTGGCAGTCTCGATCATGGTGGCCGGCACGGCGAACTCGCGCACGCGCAGCCAGAAGGTACGGGAGGAATCCCCGTTCGCGACAACGGTGTGAGTGGCCATCAGCACTCACCTTGCGCGGACGGGACCCCCGATCTGATCACGGAGTGAGTAGTCATCGCCGGGAGCATAGCCGCCGCCCGCCCGCACCGCCAGGCAGTTCCGGCACCCCGCCGACGCCGCCCGACCCCACCCACCGGGCACCATCTGTTCGAGCGTCACTTCCCTGCGTCACCGGTGATCTACAGTTCTCGACGGACAGCACCCGACACCCGGAGGAGGATCCACCCGCCATGTCCGCCGAGACCCTTGAGTTCCAGGTCGAAGCCCGCCAGCTGCTGCAGCTGGTGATCCACTCGATCTACTCGAACAAGGACGTGTTCCTGCGCGAGCTGATCTCCAACGCCTCCGACGCACTGGACAAGCTGCGCCTGGCGGCGCTGCGCGACGACTCGCTCGGCGCGGACGTCTCCGACCTGCACATCGAGCTGGCCGCCGACACCGGGGCCCGCACCCTGACGGTGCGCGACAACGGCATCGGCATGTCGCACGACGAGGTCATCCAGCTCATCGGCACGATCGCCAACTCCGGTACCGCGCAGTTCGTCCAGGAGCTCAAGGAGGCCAAGGACGCGTCGGCCGCGGAGACCCTGATCGGCCAGTTCGGCGTCGGCTTCTACTCCAGCTTCATGGTGGCCGACGAGGTGGTCCTGGTGACCCGCAAGGCCGGCGAGGAGCACGGCACCCGCTGGACCTCCAGCGGCGCCGGCACCTACACCCTGGAGGCCGTCCCGGACGCCCCGCAGGGCACCGCGGTCACCCTCAAGCTGCGCCCGACCGACACCGACGACCAGCTGCACGACTACACGGCCGCCTGGAAGATCCGCGAGATCGTCAAGAAGTACTCGGACTTCATCACCTGGCCGATCCGCCTGGTCGGCGAGGAGGAGCCCGCGGACGGCGGCACGCCGGCGCCGGTCAACTCGATGAAGGCGCTCTGGGCCCGCTCCCGGGACGAGGTCACCGACGCCGAGTACCACGAGCTCTACAAGCACATCAGCCACGACTGGCGCGACCCGCTGGAGGTGGTCCGCCTCCAGGCGGAGGGCACCTTCGAGTACCAGGCGCTGCTGTTCGTCCCCGCGCACGCCCCGCACGACCTGTACACCCAGGGCTACCAGCGCGGCGTCCAGCTGTACGTCAAGCGGGTCTTCGTGATGGACGACTGCGAAGCGCTGATGCCGCCGTACCTGCGCTTCGTCAAGGGCGTGGTGGACGCGGCCGACCTCTCGCTCAACGTCTCGCGCGAGATCCTGCAGCAGGACCGCCAGATCCAGCTGATGCGCCGTCGGCTGGCGAAGAAGATCCTCTCCACCGTCAAGGACCTGCGCACCGGCGAGCCGGAGAAGTACGCCACGCTCTGGCGCGAGTTCGGCCGGGTGGTGAAGGAGGGCCTGCTCAGCGACTCCGAGAACCGCGACGCGATCCTCGCCGCCGCCTCCTTCGCCTCCACCCGCGACGCCGAGGAGCAGACCGGCCTCAAGCAGTACGTCGAGCGGATGAAGGAGGGCCAGCAGCACATCTACTACCTGACCGGCGAGTCCCGCCAGGCGGTGGACAACTCCCCGCACCTGGAGGCGTTCCGGGCCAAGGGCGTCGAGGTGCTGCTGCTCACCGACCCGGTGGACGAGCTGTGGGTCGAGGCGGTGCCGGAGTTCGAGGGCAAGCAGCTGCGCTCGGTGGCCAAGGGCGAACTCGACCTGGACACCGAGCCGGACCAGGAGCAGCAGGAGGACCGCGAGCAGCGCAAGCAGGAGTTCGCGGGCCTGCTCGGCTGGATGACCGAGCAGCTCGGCGAGGAGGTCAAGGAGGTCCGCCTCTCCACCCGGCTGACCGTCTCCCCCGCCTGCGTCGTCTCCGACACGCACGACGCCACCCCGGCGCTGGAGGCGATGTACCGCGCGATGGGCCAGGAACTGCCGCGCGCCAAGCGGATCCTGGAGCTCAACCCGGGCCACCCGCTGGTGGTCGGCCTGCACCGGGCGCACACCGACCGGCCGGCCGACGAGGCGGTCGCCGAGACCGCCGAACTCCTCTACGGCATGGCCCTGCTGGCCGAGGGCGGCCAGCCGGCCGAGCCGAGCCGGTTCCTCAAGCTGATGGCCAACCGCCTGCAGCACAACCTGTAGGACGCACCCGGCCGGCGGCGCGCAGCCCGCGCCGCCGGCCCGCGCAGGGGCTACGACGCCCCCGCCTCCCCCGCCGACTCGGCCTGCGCCAGCGCGAGCACCTTGGCCCGGTACGGGTTGGCCGCGCTCAGCGTCCGTGCCACCCACACCGCCTCCTCCAGCAGCGCCGCCCGGGCCTGCGGCAGCTCGGCCACCCGGGCCGAGCGACTGGCCTCCACCAGGACCAGCGCCAGCTTGGAGCCGTACGCCTCGGGGTTGACCCCGGTCAGCACCCGGTACGCCCACAGCGCCCGGGTCCCGCGGATGACCCGCCGGTTCGCGCCCAGCAGCAGCACCTTCGCCCGCAGAATCGCGTCCTGATCCACCGTCGTCCCCCATCGTTCGCAACCCGCACCCCCGCCGCGGCACGACGACCGTGCCGACCCCGGGCAGCCGGGGCCGACGCGTGCCGGCGGAAGTGGATGTGACGTCGAGTCTGCGGCTCCCCCTCCACCGCGGGCAACGTGCGCTTGGTCCTACTGCCGGCCCCGCTGAGCTGGCATGATGGACCTGACACTCTCCCGGGGGACGGCGCCGGGGTGCGCCGGACGTCTTGACGCGGGCGCGGCGACCCCGCAAGCTGATGATCGTGGTGGCCCGGCGCGGGTGGCGGCGGCCGCACGACACACCGTGCACTCAGCATCGACTCAGGACGCCGCCCATGCCTGCTCTCGTGAGCCCTGCCAACTCCCCGTTCCCGCACGTTGATTCGCCCGCCACGCTGGCCGAGGTGGCACGCCGGGCCGGGGTCTCCACCGCCACCGCCTCCCGGGTGCTGAACCGCTCCGCCCCGGTCTCCACCGAGATGGCCGCCAAGGTCGAGCGGGCGGCCCGCGAACTCCACTACGTGCGCCGGCGCGCGGCCAGCACCCGGGAGACCGGTGTGGTCGCCGTGGTGGTCTTCGCCGACCCGCTGCAGTACCACGTGGACGCGTTCCACGCCCGGCTGCTGGCCGGCCTGCGCCGCGCGCTGCCGGGCGCCGAACGCGAGTTGGCGGTCTTCACGGTGCCCCGGCGGTCAAGACGCCCACCCCTGGTCCGCTTCCTGTGCGCCGGCCACGTGGACGGCGTGGTGCTGGTCGGCCCGTGGGGCGACTCGGGGCTGACCAGGCTGCTGCAGGCGGCCCGGGTACCGGTGGTGGCGCTCGGCCGACCCGCCGAGCCGGGCACGGTCTGCTACGTGGACGCCGACAACCTGGCCGGTGCCAGGGACGCGGTGCGCCGCCTCTGCCTGGCCGGGCGCCGCTCGGTGGCCACCATCGCCGGCCCGCCCGACACCGCCGCCGGCGCGGACCGGCTGGCCGGCTACCACCAGGCGATGTCCGAGGCCGGTGCCGACGTGCGCGCCGCCGTCGCCTACGGCGACTTCACGGGGGTCTCCGGCGAGCACGCGATGCTCCGCCTGCTGGACCAACGGCCTTCGCTGGACGCGGTGTTCGTGGCCTCCGACCAGATGGCCCTGGGCGCCCTGCGGGCGCTGCGCCGCCGCGGCCTGCGGGTGCCCGACGACGTGGCGCTGATCGGCTTCGACGATGCGCCGGCCGCGGCCAAGGCCCGCCCCGCCCTCACCACGGTGCGCCAGCCGGTGGAGGAACTCGGCATCCAGGCCATGGAACTGCTGCACCACGGCCCGTCCGACCCGGTGGTGCTGCCGACCCGGTTGGTGGTCCGCGACTC
>NZ_JBHYKG010000462.1:0-5031 GCF_042741245.1 Kitasatospora sp. NPDC058965 | reverse complement strand
ACCGGGCCAGCTGACGCAGGGTGGGCCCGTCGCCGTGGCCCCCGCCCGTTCGGCCACGGCGACGGTCCGCCCGGCCGCCTCCGCATGTCGTGACGGACGGCGATCGTTCGAATACTTATCGTGCTGATATGCGTACTCTTCCTCCCTCCCTGCTCGGCCGCAGGCTCGCCCCGTTCGTGGTCGCGCTCGCCGTCGGAGCGGTGGCCGCGGCCGCTCCCGCGTCGGCCGAGCCCGGCGGAGCGTTCCTCGACCGCCTGACCACCATCGACCAGATCGCCTCCACCGTCCCCGCCAACGGCGATGTGAACCCGTACGGCACGGTCGTCATCCAGCACGACGAGGGCGACCTGCGGCAGGGCAACGTCCTGGTCAGCAACTTCAACAACGGTCAGAACCTGCAGGGCACCGGCACCACCCTGGTGCAGATCACCCCGCAGGGCGGGGTGACGACGTTCAGCCAGATCGACCCGGCCCACCTGCCGGGCCCGTGTCCCGGCGGGGTCGGGCTGACGACCGCGCTGAGCGTGCTGCCCGGCGGCTGGGTCGTCGTCGGCAGCCTGCCCACCAGTGACGGCATGTCGGCGACGGCCCGGGCCGGGTGCCTGCTGGTCCTCGACAGCCACGGCACGGTCCGCGAGACCCTGACCGGCGACGGCATCAACGGTCCGTGGGACATGACGGCCGTCAGCCACGGCGACGACACCGACCTCTTCGTCACCAATGTGCTCAACGGGACGGTGGCGGGCGGCGGGAGCGAGGTGGACCGGGGAACGGTGCTGCGCATCAGCCTGGAACGCCACGGCGACCGGCCCCCGACCCGGGTGCGGACCACCGAGATCGGCTCCGGCTTCGCCCAGAAGACCGACCCGAGCGCCCTGGTCGTCGGTCCGACCGGCGTGGGCCTCGGCCACGACGGCACCCTCTACGTCGCCGACACCGTCAACAGCCGGATCACCGCCATTCCGCACGCGCTGACCCGCGAGCACAGCGCCGGGACCGGCGAGGTCGTCAGCGCCGGCGGCAACCTCAACGCTCCGCTCGGCCTGGCCGTCGCCCCGAACGGTCACCTCCTCACCGTCAACGGCGGCGACGGCAACATCGTCGAGACCGACCCGCACGGCGACCAGGTGGCGGTGCGCCAGCTGGACGACAGCGGTGACCCGCCCGGTGCGGGCGCCCTGTTCGGGCTGGCGGTGGCCGAGGACTGCGACGCCGTCTACTTCGTCGACGACGCCGCCAACGCCCTCGACGTGCTCCACTGACATCCACGGCACCGGCCGGGCTCCCGCACGCGCAAGGGTGCGGGGGCTCGCCCGGGTACGCAGCCGAGCCGTGCCCCGCCCCCGGGCTCAGTGCAGGTCGGTGCCGCGCAGCAGCAGGAGGACCAGGTCGAGCGCGCTCAGCGCGATGGCGAGCAGGAACGGCAGGCGGCTGTCCGGCCGTGCGGGGCGGGGGAGTGCCGCGGCGGTGGCGAGCGCGGCGGCGGCCGCCAGTCCGGTCCAACCGGTGGCCCCCGGCGCTCCGGGCGGGCCCAGCACCAGCACGGCGGAGGCCGCCAGCAGGGTGAGCGCGGCAAGGGCGCGGCTGCGGCCCGGACCCAGCCGGTGGGGCAGGCCGCGGATCCCGCACGCCAGGTCCGCCTCGATGTCCGGCAGCACGTTGGTGAGGTGCGCGCCGACGCCGAGCAGCGCTCCGGCCGCGAGCAGCCACCCGGGTGGCCACGGCCGGTCGGGGGCCAGGCCCAGGGTGACGAAGGCCGGCAGCAGCGCGAACGCCAGCGCGTACGGCGCCCAGGACCACCCGGTGCGCTTGAGGGCCGCGTTGTAGGACAGCCCGGCCGCGACCGCCAGCAGGTGCACGAGGCCCGCCGCAGGTCCGGAGGCGAAGGAGAAGGGGACGCAGAGACCGCCCGCCGCGCAGGCCGCGGCCGTGGCGGACGACGGTGCGAGGGTGCCGACGGCGAGCGGCTTGTCCCGCCGGCCGGCGCGGACGTCGCGGGCGACGTCGATGCGGTCGTTGCTCCAGCCGATGCAGAGCTGGCCGCTGAGCACGGCCAGGGCCACCAGCAGGCACCCGGCCGGGCCGCGCCCGACGGCCGCGGCGAGCGCCGTGGCCAGGCCGGTGACGGCGAGGGCCGGGAGGGGGTGCGCGGCCAGCAGCAGCGCGACCGGGGCGCCGGCCCGACGCGGCACGGCTTCGGTGGGCACACCTGATGCTAGCCGGGCCCGGAGCCGGCGGTGCGCCAGCCACGCCCGACGGTCCGTCAGCCACTCCCGGCCGGCGGTGCGTCGGCGGTGGTGCGTCGGCGGTGGTGCCCCGCGGTACGTCAGCCGCGCCCGGTGGAGCAGCATGCCGCCCGTTCGCGTGGTGCGACACCTACCATGACGGAATGACCCGAATTGTCGCGGTTCACGGTGTCCTGCCCCCGCACCGCTACCGACAGGAGGAGATCACGGGCATGCTCGCCTCGTCCTGCCGCCTGCCGCGCGACGACCTGGCCGTGCTGGAGCGCGTGCACGCGGCCTCCACCGTGACGGGGCGTCATCTCGCACTGCCGCTGGAGCGGTACGCCGGGATCGACGGGTTCGGGGCGCGCAACGACGCCTTCCTCGCCGCCGGGCTGGAGCTCGGCCGCGACGCCGTCCGCGGCGCCCTCGACCGCGCGGGTCTCGCCCCACGCGACGTCGACCTGGTGTTCTCGACCTCGGTCACCGGCCTCGCCGCGCCGTCGCTGGAGGCGCGCCTGGCAGGTGAGCTGGGCCTGCGGCCGGACGTGAAACGGGTGCCCGTCTTCGGCCTCGGCTGCGTCGCGGGCGCCGCCGGCCTGGCCCGGCTGCACGACTACCTGGTCGGCCACCCGGACGAGGTGGCACTGCTGCTCTCGGTCGAGCTGTGCTCGCTCACCCTCCAGCGCGCCGACACCTCGATGCAGAACCTGGTGGCCGGCGCGCTGTTCGGTGACGGCGCCGCCGCTGCCGTGGCCGTCGGAGCCGGGCACGACCGGAGCCGGGCCGCCGGCCCCGCCGTCGTCGCGACCCGCAGCCACCTCTTCCCCGGCACGGAGCACCTGCTCGGCTGGACCATCGGCGACACCGGGTTCCACATCATGCTCGGCGCGGACCTGCCCGAGCTGGTCCGTCGTCAGCTCGGCGGCGTGGTGAACGACTTCCTCGCCGAGTACGAGGTCAAGACGGCGGACGTGGCCGTCTGGATCTGCCATCCGGGCGGTCCCAAGGTGCTGGACGCGGTGCGCGAGGCCCTCGACCTGCCGGCCCGCGCGCTGGAGGCGACCTGGCGCTCGCTGGCGGAGGTGGGCAACCTCTCCTCGGCCTCCGTCCTGCACATCCTGCGCGACACGCTCGCCGAGCAGCACCCGCTGCCCGGGACGCCCGGCCTGCTGTTGGCGATGGGGCCCGGATTCTGTGTCGAACTCGTCCTCCTGCGCTGGTAGCCGCCGATGAACCCCTATGCGGTCCTGATCCTGCTGGTCGCCCTGGAACGGCTCGCCGAGCTGGCCACCGCCCGGCGGCACGCCCGCTGGAGCCGCGCCCGCGGCGGCGTCGAACACGGCGCCGGCCACTACCCCGTGATGGTCGCCCTGCACACCGGCCTGCTCGCCGGGTGCCTGTTGGAGACCGAACTGCTGCACCGGGCGTTCCTGCCCCGGCTCGGCTGGCCGGCCCTCGTGGCCGTCCTGCTGGCCCAGGCGCTGCGCTGGTGGTGCATCAGCAGCCTCGGGCCGCGGTGGAACACCCGGGTGATCGTGGTGCCGGGCCTGGCCCTGGTGGACCGCGGCCCGTACCGGTGGCTGCGGCACCCGAACTACCTGGCCGTGGTCGTCGAGGGGCTCGCGCTGCCGCTGGTCCACGGCGCCTGGCTCACCGCGACGGTCTTCACCCTGCTCAACCTCCCCCTGCTGGCCACCCGGCTGCGCTGCGAGAACGCCGCCCTGGCCCAGGCGGCACCCGGGTGATCGACCTGCTCGTGGCCGGTGGCGGACCCGCGGGCCTGGCCACCGCGATCCACGCCGCCCGCGCCGGACTGGAGGTCGTCGTCGCCGAACCGCGCCCCGGGCCGATCGACAAGGCCTGCGGCGAGGGGCTGATGCCGCACGGCGCGCAGGCGTTGGCCGGACTCGGCATCGAGGTCCCGGGACGGCCGCTGCACGGCATCCGCTACCTCGACGCCCGCCACCGGGCCGAGGCCAGGTTCCGCGGCGCACCGGGCCTGGGGGTGCGCGGCACCGACCTGCACGCCGCGCTCGCCGACCGGGCCCGGCAGCTCGGCGTCCGGGTGCTGCCGGTGCGGGTGGACGTCCTGCGCCAGGACGCCGGGTCGGTCGCGGCGGCGGGGCTGCGGGCCCGGTACCTCGCGGCCGCGGACGGCCTGCACTCGCCGATCAGGCGCCGGCTCGGGCTGGACGGCCCGCCGACCGGGCCCCGCCGGCACGGCCTGCGCCGGCACTTCGCCGTCGCCCCGTGGTCGGACTGCGTGGAGGTGCACTGGTCGCCCGCCGCCGAGGCCTACGTCACGCCGCTGGCACCGGACCTGGTCGGGGTCGCCGTCCTCACCGCGCACCGCGGCTCGTTCGAGCAGCACCTCGCCGCGTTCCCCGCGCTGCTGGCCCGCCTGACGGACGCCGCGGCGGGCCCGGTGCGCGGTGCGGGGCCGATGCGGCAGCGGGCCCGGGCCCGGGCGGCCGGCCGGGTGCTGCTGGTGGGCGACGCGGCCGGCTACGTCGACGCCCTGACGGGGGAGGGCCTGACGCTCGCCATGGCCGGCGCGGCGGCCCTGGTCGACAGCGTCCTGGCCGACCGCCCGGAGCGCTACGAGCGGAGCTGGCGCACCGTCACCCGGCGGCACCGCGCGCTCACCCACGCCCTGCTGTGGACCCGCGGCCGGCCGCGACTCGCCCCGCACGTCGTGCCGGCGGCGGCCCACCTGCCGTGGCTCTTCGCCTCACAGGACAACCCGCAGGGCTGAGTCGGCCGGACACCCGAGCAGCCGGGAGGCCGCGCGGGCCACCCCGCC